>JAFQAA010000042.1 GCA_017417005.1 Elusimicrobiaceae bacterium
CAAGTTGAACCGGACTTACTGATATCGTGTAGCCATAACCTGCCTTAGCAGTATCTATGGGTTTCCAGGTGGAGTAGTCGCGCAAAATCCCGGCGGATTCCCCAAGAAAACCGACATTAGTCTTAACACCAAAACCAAATTTTTTAAAATAGGAAAACAAAGTTTTTGCTCCTAAATCTAAGGTTATTTTACCCGCACCGATATTTGAAGATACTTCCAAAATTTCACTGATAGTTAAATAAGGTTTTTCTTGGTGATCTTTAATAATTATGCCGTTAACATTCCACTTATTATTTTCCATATAATAGATATTGCTTGGCTTTATATTACCGCTATCTAAAGCGGCTGCCGCACCGATAGTTTTAAAAGTAGAACCCGGCTCATAAGTAAATTGGAAAGGCAAAGCGTGGCCTCCAACGGAAGGATATGAGGCTGCCGCTAAAATATAACCCGTTTTTGGTTCTTGGACTATTGCAATAGCATTTTTTACTTTATACTTTTGTGCATATTGTTTTAAAATACTTTCCACTTGATACTGGGCTAAGCTATCAATAGTTAAATAAATATCTGCAATAGAAAGTTCCCTCTCTAAACTTTTATCATAAATTATGCCGCCCCAGCGCGAACGCTTTACTTTTTGGCTTGGGGCTTCCTGGGTAAGTTCTTTATCAAACATTAACTCTAACCCTGACAAACCGCGGTTTTTGGAGTTTGTTGCCCCTATCATATCTTTTGCAATATCTTCGTAAGGATAAAGGCGCGTATATTCTCTTTCTAACTCCACACCGGTTAATTTTTGGGTATTTAAAATTTCTTCAAGTTTTTCATAATCTAAAGGTGAAACTTTCTTTTTTACATAAAAGAAATTCTTTTTTTCTCGCCAGAGTTTATTTAATTTCTCTTTAGAAACGCCAAGAGTTTTGCTTAAAGCTTTAAAAAGTTCCCCTTTATTATTAACATTTTTTTTGCTAACCGCAACAGCATAAGTTCTTAAAGATTTCGCAAGAACAACGCCGTTTCTATCTAAAATTTGACCGCGTAAGGTATCGGCTTTTGTTTGCGTATAAACGCGTTTTTGCGCTTTTGCCGAAAACTCTTTATGGTGAATTGTTTGCAAAAAAAAGAATTTTAAACCTACCGCAACGGCAAGCAGCAAGCAAAGCATCCCACAAATTTGTATTCTTTGTTTAGTGTTCATTTCTAACCTCTAAAATTATAACTTTTGTAGGTTCGCTAAAAACTAAACCTTGGCCGCGTGCCTTATCTATTACCGCTTGAGGCCCGGTATATATACCGACTTGATAAGCAATATATTGGTTGCGTGCTTCTTTAAAAGCAATATCTTCCATTAAAACAGCTATGCGTTGGCCGCTTTTTTCCTTTTGTATGCGAAGAGCAGAAAGAATAAAGAAAAACACCCCTACAGCAATAATTATAGATAAAAGTTTTTTCATTTTAATCTCTCAATTATTCTTAATTTTGCGCTTCTTGCCCTTGGGTTTTGCTTAATTTCTTGCCAAGAGGGTTCTATAACTTTCTTATTAACTAAACGCCAAGTATCTTTATCTTGGCATAAATCTTTTAGCGCAACTTTAATAATTCTATCTTCTAAAGAGTGGAATGTTAAAAATGCAGCCCGCCCTAAAGGCAAAAGAACCTCTTTAAGCAATTTAGGAGCTTTTTTAACCGCGCCGAACTCATCATTTACAGCAATTCTTAATGCCTGGAAAGTTCTTGTTGCCGGATGAGTTTTGGAAGTTCGCGGGCAGACTCTCTCAATAATTTTTGCAAGTTGCCAAGTTGTTTCAAGCGGGGCTTCCCTAGCGGCAAGAGCAATAGCCTGGGCTATTTTAGAAGCAAATTTTTCTTCCCCGTAATTAAGCAAAATTTCTTCAATTTTATCTGCCGGCCAAGTATTTACTATTTCTTGGGCCGTTAAAGTTTGCGCCGTATCAAAACGCATATCCAAAGGGCCTTGCTTATTAAAACTAAAGCCGCGCGAAGCATCATCAAGCTGATAAGAACTTAAACCAAAGTCAAACAAAATACCATTTACACCTTGGATGTCTTTTTCTCTTAAAACTCTTGCGCACTCAGTATAACTTAAATTGAAGGTTTCAAGGCGGGAGTCAGCAACATTTTCCCTTGCCATAGTTATTGCCTTTTCGTCCTTATCAAAACCAAAAATTTTTGCTTTTGTTCCTAAAGAAGAAAGCAAAATTTTGCTATGCCCGCCAAGGCCTAAAGTGCCATCAATATAAAGCCCCTCTCTATCTGTTATTAAAAGCTCCTTTATTGTTTGCGCAAGTATCGGTATATGTTGCCAAGAGGACATAATTAAAAGGCCCCCTTTTGATTATGCATATAAGACTGCCAAGCATATTCAAGAGAAGAAACTTTATTAAAAGGCATACCATAAGCCCTATATAAAGAACGGCCTGTGGGACTGCCCTCTTTTAAATTTTTACAAAACTGAAAAAACTCATCTCTTGTTTTAGAAGTAAGCAAATAATCAACCACGCTATAAGCTTGGGCATACCAAAGCAAGACATCTTCTTTTGAATAATTTTGCAAATCTTTAGTGGCAACAAACTCATTAAACTCAATATATTTGCCTTGGGTAAATTTAGAAAGATAAGATTTAAGCCATTTTTTATCTTTTTGTGTTTGGCTTTGCGTTTGAATATATACGGCAAAACCCTCGCTTAACCAAAGGGGCGGTTCGCTAGGCAAAAAATAGCCGTCAAAATAGATATGGGTAAGTTCGTGGGTAAAATTAGTTTTAAAATTTGAATTTTCCAAAATAAAAATGCTTTGCGCACCAACATCTGTTGAAGCAACCGACCAGGAGGGGCGCTGGGTATACTCGCTATAACTTTCCTTTGTTCTAAAAAGCATCAAAAAAATCCTTTTAAAATCGGAAACCACGGAAAAGGGTATAACATCCAAAACAAAATTGCCGTGAATATGAGCCAAAAAATCTTTTAAATTTT
Organism: Elusimicrobiaceae bacterium; assembly: GCA_017417005.1. Taxonomy (GTDB): domain Bacteria; phylum Elusimicrobiota; class Elusimicrobia; order Elusimicrobiales; family Elusimicrobiaceae; genus Proelusimicrobium. The sequence goes on from JAFQAA010000042.1 coordinate 2,994, forward strand.
GTGGAATATCCCGGCCTTCTCTATAAACCAAATAATTATTTGTTAAAGCCGAAAAAAAGCCTGCCGGCGGTGCCATCCAAGTTTGCTTATTGACAATAGTAAATTTTTTAGGTTTCTTAATGGATATATCTTCTTGATAATGAGGCACCTGGGTATCAACAAAGGCCTCGCCCTCGCTACCTTTAAAAAGATTTTGAGAGGCTTCCTCGGCTGGCAAAGATTGCCCCTCTTTTTTATAGGAAGGAACATCTTCCATAAAAATTAAGGCTGTCAAAACTGCCAGTAGAAATAAGGCTAAAATATTTATTCTCTTTGAAATATCCATCTATACTTTCCTAAACACAGCAATTTTGCGCATTTTTTCATCACAAGGTAAAAAATATTTCTTTTCAAGTTCAAGGCAAACTTCCGTCGTTTGCATAACCTGAGAGCTTGGCACACTTTCAACACCTTGATAAGCAAAAAAATGGCCTTCGTGCTTTAAGTTTTTAGTGCAAAGAGGTAAAATATCGTCAATTTTACCCATGGCGCGCTCTGTTGTTATATCAAAAATTTTATCAATATCTTTTTGGCCTGCTTTTATATTTAAAACTTCAACATTATTTAATCCAAGTTTTAAACAAATCCAATTTAAAAATAAACAGCGTTTATTTAAACTTTCCACCAAAGTTATTTTTGCTTTACTGCACATTATGGCAATAACAAGACCGATATAGCCTGCCCCACTGCCAAAATCTGCTATATTTAAAGCTGTTTTATTAATTTTTTTTATTAAACTTACAGCGTTAAGCGCATCTAAAATATGCCTATCCCAAATTTCCTGTTTTGTTTGAACGCTGGTTAAATTTAGATCTGATTTTTTTTGCCAAAGCAAATCTATATAAGCAAGCAAATTTTGTTCTTGCTTAGGGGATAATTTTAAGTCTAAAGTTTTTAAATAGGCTTCCCTTTTATCCATGTTTTGCTTTCCTAAATTTAGCAATACTTAAAGCAATAAGTTGCAAATCTGCCGGGGTTATACCTGGTATTCTTGAAGCTTGACCAAGAGTTGCCGGTTTAATTTTGGCAAGTTTTTGGCTGCTTTCAATTAAAATTCCCTTAACTTTGCTTGCATCAAACCCAGGCGGAATAACAATTTTATTAGCATCAGCAAGAGCCTTTGCATCCTTAATATTTCTATCTAAATAGCCTTGGTATTTCTTTTGTATTTTAGCACTTATTTTGGCTTTTTCAAAGTCCCAGGGGCCAAGAGCTTCTTGGCTTAAAGAAGTTTCCCCTTTTGTTGCCATTTCGCTCACAGCTGTTTGATAATTATTAAAATATTTTTCGTTTTCTTTATCAAAAAGGCCGTATTTAAAGGCATATTTACTAAGGCGCAAATCGGCATTATCCTGGCGAAGCATTATGCGGTATTCTGCGCGGGAAGTAAACATTCTGTAAGGCTCATTTACGCCTTTGGTAACAAGGTCATCAATAAGAACGCCGATATAGGCCTCATCTCTTCTTAAAACAAAAGGCTCTTGTCCGCGGGCTTTTAAAACAGCATTTATACCGGCCATTATACCTTGACCGCCGGCTTCTTCATAACCGGTTGTGCCGTTAATTTGACCGGCAAAGAAAAGCCCGCTAATACTTTTAACTTCAAGCCAGGAATTTAGGCAAGTTGGATCGGCGTAATCATATTCAATAGCATAACCCGGGCGCACAATTTGCGCTTTTTCAAGACCCGGCACCGATTTTAAAAGTTTATACTGCACATATTCAGGCAAACTTGTGGAAAAGCCTTGTATATAATATTCGCTTGTATAAAGGCCTTCGGGCTCTAAAAATAAGGGGTGGTGCTTATTTTGCGGAAATTTTACCGCCTTATCTTCTATTGAGGGGCAATACCGCGGACCAATGGAGTGAATATTGCCGCTATATAAGGCAGATTCTTTTAAATGGGTTTGTAAAATTTGGGCTGTTTCATCGGTAGTTCTGCCGATATAGCATTGTAAAAAATCTTTTTTAACGGGTTTATTAAAAATAGACATTGGCGTATAAGGAAAATCTGAGGGCTGAGGTGTAAACTTTGAAAAATCAATAGTGTTTCCATTAATACGCATAGGCGTTCCTGTTTTCATACGGCCAATAGTTATGCCAAGTTCCTTTAAACTATCGCTTAAAAGAGAACTTGGCATATCATTATATCTTCCACCTGAAAGCATAACTTTGCCAATATGCACTTTGCCCTTCATAAAAGTTCCCGGGGTAATAACCAAAGTTTTTGTTTTATATCTTGTATCACGCGCTGTATCAAGCGAGCAGATCTTGCCCCCTTCCACATTAACGCGCAGGGCTTCATCTTGGATAAGATGTAAATTTGCGGCATTTTCAAGATATTTTTTATAAGTAAACTGGTAAAGTTTTTTATCACATTGCGCGCGGGGCGACCAAACGGCCTCGCCTTTACCTGTATTTAGCATATGATAGTGAACGGCACTTTCATCGGTAATTTTGCCCATAGCACCGCCAAGCGCGTCAATTTCTTTAACAATTTGGCCTTTTGCTATACCACCAATAGAAGGGTTGCACGACATTTGCGCAATAGTATCCAAATTTTGCGTTATAAGCAAAGTTTTTGCGCCCATTTTGCTAGCCGCTAAAGCAGCCTCGCACCCGGCGTGGCCGGCCCCCACAACAATAACATCAAAAATTTCACTATATTCAAACATAACTTACCTTCTTACTTGCCAACGCAAAATTTGGAAAATATAATATCTAAAACATCTTCCGGCGTAAAAATGCCAATTAACTCTTTTAAACTTTCTAAGGCCCACCTTAAATGCGCCGCCATTAAATCAAGTTCCGCTGATTTTTCAAGCGCAAAGTTAAGTTCCTTACTTGCTTTTTTAAGGGCCTCATAATGCAAGGCAGAAGTTATAATAACTTCATCCTGGTTTAAACCGGCTAGTCCAATAGTTTTTATAATTTCTTTTTTTAACTCTTCTAAGCCTTGCCCTGTTTTACAGGAAATTGCGTTCTTTTTTACCTCGCCTTTAAACAAATCTGCTTTATTATAAACTTCAATTATTTTTTTGTTAGTTTCTTTAATTTCTTCTAAAAGTTTATCTTCAAGTTCTGTTTTTTCAAGGGCGTGCACAAAAATTATTATATCTGCCTGAGCGGCTGCTTTGTGGCTTCTTTTCATACCCTCAATTTCAGCCGCATCTAAAGCGTGCTCCCGAATACCGGCAGTATCAGTTAAAATTAAGTTAAATCCGTCAATATTAATTTCCGCTTCAAGAGTATCGCGCGTGGTTCCGCTTTGATCGCTTACTATTGCACGATCAAAACCTAGTAGAGCATTTAATAAACTGCTTTTGCCGCTGTTTGGCACGCCGATAATAGCAGTTTTAATACCTTCTTTAATAAATTTGCCGTTAGAAAAAGTATCTGTTAATTTTGTTATATGTTTTTGCGCTTTGTTTAAAATTTGCTCTATATATTCTTTTTGAAGATCCGGCATTTCTCCGTCAGTATCATCAAGGCGCACTTCCACTTGGGCAAGGAGGTCCATAAGATCATCTTTAATTTCTTTTAACTCGCCTGAAAGTTTGCCCTCAAGAGTATTTATTGCAGCTTTATGGGCGGCTTTATTTTTACTTGCAATAATATCGGCCACACCTTGCGCCTGGGCTAGATCCATTTTGCCATTAAGATAAGCGCGCATAGTAAACTCGCCTGCCCGCGCCTGACGCGCACCGAGTTTAAAACAATTTTTCAAAACGCGCATTTTTATATAAGGGCTAGCGTGCAGTGAAAGTTCCACAATATCTTGGCCTGTATAACTATTTGGGGCTTTAAAATAAAGGGC
>JAFQAA010000006.1 GCA_017417005.1 Elusimicrobiaceae bacterium
CTTGCCTCATCTGTTAAAGAGATATCTAAATTGCCTACATTATCCGTATAATGCGCTGTGCCAAGTTTTTGTGCGTTTTGCGCCTTTGCTATTGAGGCAAGGTTTGCCATTGGCCCGGAAGCCCTACTCTTTTCCACTGCTCTATTATAACTAGGTAAAGCAATGGCTGATAAAATACCTATAATAAGAACTGCTACAAGTATTTCTATAAGGGTAAAACCCTTTTTCTTATTTCTTTTTTTGTTTTTCATAAACTAATTCTCCTATATAAATAAAAATTCATACATAACTATTTTGATATATATTCTACCTCAATAATAGTATAGTTCATAATTTCTATTTTTTCAAGGGGGAAAAACAAATTAAAAACTCCTAGCAATTTTGGCAAAAAAATCGCCCGCTTTTTCTTGAAAAAAGTAATCGCTTATACTACCAGTGTAGGAAGAAGGCAAAGTGTTTACCTCTATAATTTTTGCTCCGTTTTGCTTTGCCGTTAGAGGCAAGGAGCAAGCGGGCATAACCTCGCCGGAAGTACCTACAACAATCATAACATCGGTCTTTAAAGTAAGTTCCAAAGACTCTTGGTAAACTTGCGGGTTAATACCTTCGCCATAAAAAACAAAATCTGGTTTTAAAACGCCTCCGCAAGAACATTTTGGCAAAGCAGCACTTAAATCGGTATCTTTTGTTTTATAGCGTTTAAGACATTTAGTGCAAACTAAAGTTTCAATAGTGCCGTGATATTCTAAAACTTTTTTACTGCCGGCTTTTTGATGTAAATTATCAATATTTTGCGTAATAATACCTTTTAAAAAGCCCTTATTTTCAAGAACAGCCAAAGTTTTGTGGGCAGTATTAGGCTTGGCAACACCCATAGAGTTAAAAAATATTTTTTTCATTTCCGCCCAAGATTCCTGGGGATGCGAGTAAAAAAACTCAATTTCAATATATTTAGGGTCGTATTTTTCCCAAAGGCCGCCTGCCCCGCGAAAAGGGGGGATACCGCTTTCCACCGAAATACCCGCCCCGGTAAAAGCCGTTAAAAATTTTGCTTTTTTTATAAGGTCAATAATTTCCTGCATAATAAAATCTCCTAAAAAATTTCTAAACAAATTATAGTTATTAAAAAAACCAAAAGCAAATGTCTTTAAATAACTAAATTTATGTTATAATGTTTGTGTAAGCACAAAAAATGCTACCAACGGACTTTTGCATAAAGTTTTGCAAATTGTTTGTCGTATATTTTTTTAAAAAAGGAGAAACAAATGTTTAGCAGCATAAAGAATTATTTTAAGCCGCTTCCTGATGCAACCCCACTCACTGATGAGCAAGTTATCAAGAAGCAATATAAACACTGGCGTATCAAAATGTTCTTTTCAATGTATTTTGGATATGCCTTGTTTTATTTTACCCGTAAAAATATTGATATCATAAAACCAACCTTGATACAAAATAATGTTTTTACGGTTGAACAATTAGGTAATATCGGTTTTGCTATTTACCTTACTTATGGTATCGGTAAGTTTTTAAGCGGTGTTATTGCCGATAAATGCAATATCCGCGCTGTAATGGCGTTAGGTTTAGGGCTTTCCTCAATTATAAATCTTACTTTTGCTTTCATACCGGAAGTAAGTTCTTCTTTAGGTGTTTCCGCAACAATTCTTGCAACTTTCTTGTGGGCTTTAAACGGCGCGGCACAATCAATGGGTTTCCCGCCGGTAGCAAAAGGGCTTGTTTATTGGTTCTCCCCAAATGAAAGGGCTACAAAATGGACTTTATGGTCCTCTTCCCACACTTTTGGTGCTTTTTTTGTAGCTCAACTTATTTCTTTACTTGCTTATTTACACCTCGGTTGGAAAATGGCTTTTATCGTGCCGGCCCTTATGGGTATTTGTTATAGTGCTTATATGCTTAAAGCCATGACAGATAAACCAACAACCGTCGGCCTTCCCCCGATTGAAAAATATAGAAACGATGTTATGCCCGTTGTCAAAGAAAAAAGCGAAATGAGCCAATGGGAAATCGTTAAAAAATATGTTTTAACCAATCCTTTCTTATGGGCTTTGGCAGTTTCTTATATCTTTATTTACTATGTTAGATTTGCAACGCTTGACTGGGCTACAACTTTCCTCGTGCAAGATAGAGGCTTTACCCAAGCCACAGCCGCAAGTGCGGCAAGTGCTATGCCTTTCTTAGGTATGCCGGGCGGTATCGTTGCCGGTTATTTGGCAGATAGATTTTTCCACGGCAGATGTACCCAAATTAACATTATTTATTTAGTCATCTTGGCTATCAGTTGCTGGTGCTTCTATAAATATGCTTCCTGCGCAACAAATGCAGCTTTCTGGGTAACAGCAATTTTTGCTGCCCTTATCGGCTTCTTTGTTGATGGTCCGCAAAACTTAGCCGGTGGCGTGCAGGCTTCCCGCGTAACCGTTCAGGAATCTGTTTCCGCAGCTTGCGGGTTTACAGGTATGTTTGGTTATTTCGGTGCTATGCTTTCTTCTAAAGGAGCAGCCATGATCAGCCAAAGTTATGGTTGGAAAGGTGTTTATGTTTCTTGCATATTTGCCTGTATAATTGCTATGGCTTGTATCTCTGTAACTTGGAAGAAAGAAGCCGCAGGTATCAAAAAACAAGAAGAAGCCAAAAAAGCAGCAGCGGCAAAATAATTTTTGGCTAAAGTCAGTTTAAAAAACCGCCTCTTTTTTTTAAGAGGCGGTTTTTTATTTCCATTAAAAGTTTTGTTTTATTGCCCAATCAAAGAATTTGCGCCAGCGTTGATATTTTAAAATTGCATCCTGCGCGCTTATTTTAGGCGTATAGAGTTTTAAATTTTGCTGCCAGGACTCTACATCATAGCCCATATTTTTTGCACAAACAGCAGCCGCACCTATAAGGGTTGTTTCTTTTTCTTCCTGCTGGGCAAGGGGCATTTGCAAAATATCGCTTTGAAGTTGGGGCAAAACCCCATCTTTTGAAAGTCCGCAGGACATTTGCAGTGAAGCAATATTATAACCTTTTTGTTTAAGATAATAGATAATATCTGTCATAATAAAATTAAGGCCTCTTACGGCGGCAAAAATAATATCTTCTTTTGTTGAGGCAACTTCAAGCCCGCTAATTACCGGTTTTAATTTATAATTCCACCACGGCGCGCCAAGCCCGCCAAGAGCAGGCAAAAACAAAACTTCTTCCCTTGCAACTTTTGCAATATCGCGCAAATTTTGCAAAGTAAAATCAAAACCTAACTTTTCAAGCCAGGTAAATAAAGAACCCGCCGTAATTAAAGGGGCTTCCAAAATATAATCGGCATTTTTAGAAGAAGAATCCCAGGCAAGGGAAGTTAGTATTCCCGGCAAAAAATCTTTTTTCTGTCCGATATTTAAAAGGAAAAACCCGCCCGTTCCGTAATTTATATTTGCGCTGCCTTCTTTTAAAAGCCCACAAGCAGCACTGGCAGCCTGCTGATCGCCAAGGCAAAGTTTTATCGGTATGCCATCATAACTGCCAAAATCATCAAAACTATGTTTAACCTCGGGCAAAATTGTTTTTGTAAGGCCAAAACTTTCAAGCAGTTCTTCATCCCAAGTTTTTGTGTTTATATTAAAAAGCAAAGTTCTTTGCGCAAAAGTAGAGTCGCAGGCAAACACTTTATCTTCGCTCATACGCCATAAAAGAAAACTCGCCACAGGCCCCACGCATAAACGCCCTTGGCTGTAAGCCTTTTTAACATGGGGGTAATTTTCAATACACCATTTGATTTTAGGGGCGGAAAAATACGGCGTATTATAAAGCCCTGTCTTTTGGTGAAAAACCTCTTGAGAAAGCAAATTTTGCGCACTAATAGCGGCTGCTCTGCCATCAAGCCAACTTAAAACCGGGCATAAGGCAGAACCGGTTTGTTTGTCCCATAAAACTATGGTTGAGCGTTGCGCACTTAAAGCGATAGCCTTAACCTCGTTTAAGGAAAAGTGCTTTTTAACTTCTTCTAAAGCCTCTATTTGCGTATTATATAAGGCTGCCCCGTCATAATAAACGCTGTTTTGCCCTGCTTCAAAAGGGACAGGCACAAACTTTTTGGCAAGAATTTTGCCTGTTGCAGCCTCAATTACAGCTGCGCGGGAATTAGAACTGCCTTGGTCAAGGCTTATAATAATATCACTCATTTTTAAACCATTTATTCCTTTTTAAAAGTTCATAAGCCGCCTTATCCAAAGAAAGCAATTTTTCAAGAGCTTTAGCAGAACTAAAACTATCGCTATCTTTTTGCTCTTCTAAGACTTGGGTTCTATCACAGCGTATTGCGCCGTCTTTTTCTATCAAACCGATATTTACGCCTTCTGAAACAAAGGCAAAACGCGGGGAAGAATTATCAAATAAATCTTTACCAAAAGCTGTATAGGGCATATTTAAACCGGCAAGGTTATATAAGGTTGGCACGATATCTGTTTGAGAAACAATATAATCAATTTGGCGCGGTTTTAAAATTTTTGGGGCATAGATAGTCAAGGGAATATGAAATTTTTCCTTTAAAACAGGGTCGTGGTGCTTTGACTCGTCGTAATTATGGTCGGAAAGGAAAACAAAAATAGTCTTATCAAACCAGCCTTCCTCTTTGGCTCTTTTTAAAAACTCGCCAATAGCCCAGTCGGAATAATAAAGCGTATTTTTATAACCGCCTTCCCAGGTATTATTATCGTGTTTCATAAAACGCTCTTGGGTTTTTGTCCAAGGTTCGTGGGTAATACCGGTAAAAAGACCAACAAAAAATTTATCTTGCTTGCGTTCTTTTATTTTATCAGCAGCAAACATTAAAAGTTCATAATCATAGCCATAGGGGGCTTCTTCCATATAATCAAGGCGCATAGGCATATCTTCCCAGCCATAACTTTCCTGTGCACCAAGAAAGTTAGCCAAGGCACACATTCTAAAAGAATGTCTTAGTGAAGTTTGCGCGTAAAAAGTATAATAACCTTTATCTGCAAAATTTTTAAACGGGGGGGAAAAGGTTGTAAGTTCCAGTCCATAACCAAAAATAGGCAACCCCGGCACCAAAGGCACGCTTGAAAAAATGGCAGCAAAGCCCAAAATGCTCCTTAGGCCAACGGCATAAGCATTTGTAAAGTTAACACCTTCTTTTTGAATACGCGCCATATTGGGTGTGTTTTCAGCGTTAATATATTTGGGGTTCCAGCCTTCAAGCATAACAACAACAAAGTTTAAATCTTTTTGTTCTTTTGGGGTTTTGCTACCCCTCATTAAAGGATAGTTCTTATCTTGTAAAACTTCCTCTTTAGCCAGCAAAAGTTCTTGAGTATTTTTAATTGCCTTATCAAAGGGATAATTATTTTTGATATCAACCCCGCCCTTACGCCACACATGATAGCCAGTAAAAACTCCGTTTAACATCAGCGTTGCCTCTTGCGAGGTTTTTGCATATTTATAAACATCAGCAATACCAAGCGGCTTTGAAAATCCCAAATGCCCCCTTATACCGATAATCAAAAATAAGATAAGAAGCCCAAATTTAACACTTTGCCACATCCAAGTTAAATTTGTTTTTAAGGCTTTACCAGCAAGTTTACCAACAAAATAACCTCCGGCAATAATAAAAGCAAGCACAACTAAAAGCGGCAAAAGCGCACTTTTAAAAGCATAAGTAATAATAAATCCCCAATCAGAACTGATATGTATAAGTTCTTCTGCTATATGGCGTTTTACATTAGGAAAATAAACCAAATCTGATACCAAAAACACCACAAGCGCGCACAATACTCCCCAAAGAAGATAAGAAATTATTTTTACATAATATTTATTTTTTACGGGTATATTAAGCAAAATTAAAAACGGCCCCAGAAAAAGCGCAATCATTGAGATATCAAACCTAAACCCATTGATAAAACAATTAAAAATTTCTCCCGTAGTTAAAGAAGCAAAAACCGCCCCATAAAGCACCAGTAATAACAGCCGTATAAAATAGAAAATAAATACAGCGCAAAGTATCCAACCCAAAGTGTAGGTGGCACGGGGATCTTTTTTAAACAATTTCATTTTTATTCCTATTCAACATCTTTTAGAATTTTCAAATCGCAAGTTCTAACTTTTTTAGCTAGAGCACCAAGGGCCTGTTTTTGTTCTAGGGAAACATTTTCATTTTTAAATAAATCTTCAATAGTTTCAAGCGTTGGCACAAGGGTTTTATTTAAAAGATTTTCCTTTTTAAGCAGGGCAATTACGGCCTTTTCATCGGCAAAAGTTAAATGTTCTTTTTCGTCTAAAATCACATTATATTCTTTGCCAAAATGCCTTTGCAATTTTAAACTTTGCATTTGCTTTATAACTTCGCTTTTAAGTTTAGTTAAATCTTCTTGCATAGTGCCAAGTTTATCAATTTTAGAGGCAAGCGCGTCAAGTGGGCTTAAAGCTTCTTGTGGCACCCCTGCCGAGTCAAAGGGTTCTTCAAAGGCTTCGGCTTTTTTATCTTTCCACACAGGGCAGAGGTTTCTGTAATCGCAAAACTTGCAGGCTGTTTCGCCGGGGGTGGCTTCAAATTTTTCTGCTTTAATATCACCGGCCACTTTTAAAACGCCCTGCCAAAAAGTGTCAATTTCTTCTTTAGGCGCGGGGGAATAGTTTTGCTCTTCAAGTTTAGGCAGATAGTAAAATAAAAGGCTAGCCACATCAACTTTTTGGACCTTTGGCTCTTTAGTGCGCACAAGGTCTAAAAGTTTTGGGCTTTGGCTCATTAATTTTTGATACATCAAAAGCTGGTCTGGTTCGCGTTTAATAGTTTTGCCGGTTTTATAATCTAAAATGGAAACTTTACCTTCTCCAAGATAGTCAATTCTATCAACTATGCTTATTATTGATAGTCCGTCAATATCTTGCGTTGTTCTAAATTCAGTTGAAAGGGGGTTAAAATTATCTTTTTCGTGTTTTTTATAGTAGGCTTCAATAATTTTTATGCCTTCCTGGTAGCCTTCAAGTTCTTTTTGGACACTGGCATATCCCTTATCGGCAAAACTGGTTTTTTGCCAA
>JAFQAA010000043.1 GCA_017417005.1 Elusimicrobiaceae bacterium
AAATTATAATAGTAGTCATAAGACCTCCTATAAACAAAAAGTATCTTTAATAGTATATGCATAAAACAACGATTGTCAAGGTTTTATGTGTGATTTTATTACAAAAAATAACCTATTGACATTAGTTTAAATAATTAATATAAATTAGATAGTGGGAGCTTTCCCACAGGGGGTTAAATGAAAAGAAACATAGTTATCTTACTAGCTGTGTTATGCCTGTTGTGTTTTGCTTTGTTTATACAAGCAGCACCAAACCAGGCACAAAACAGCCAAAATGCAAACCCTATGATGATTTATGCGGAGGAAGATTGGGAAGATTTTTCCATCATCACTCCTGTTAAACATCAAAGGCGTTTGCAAGAAAATAAACAAGCCCATAATCAACTTGAAGACCCACTTGCCTTTTATTCCGATTTTAAAGAGGCAGTGCATAAACTTATTGGGCTTGAGTTTGGGATAGATATTTCCTTTACGGCGCAACGCCTTGCCCCAAACGGCAAACAAACGGCTATCCAGGCAATTTACTATCCCTATGCATCTTGGACCTTGTTTAAAGATGCTCCTTTAGGAACAGGAGTAGTTAATTTTAACTATAATCTTGTTCGCTATTGGGGGCAGGAAGCAAGCGTTCTGCAGGAAAGGGGCAAAATTGTTAACTCTATAAACGATTTTCCGGATAGAGATGACACTTTTTCCCAAATGTCCTTTACGCATACTTTGCCGGGCAGTTTAGACTTTATTTCTTGGACTATTGGGCAGTTTCCGATTTATAACTTTGACGGAACAGACTATGATGCAAACGAGCAAACTGGTTTAATAAACTATGTGCTGGCCCAAAATGCAACACAGGCTTATCCATCGGCAAGCTTTGGTGCTTATATAGAAATGACGCCCGGAGAAAATTGGACTATTGCCGGCGGCTACCAAGATGCCCATAATGTAGGCGGTAATAAAATTGATTTTGACACTGCTTACGATGGCAAATATACCGGTTTTGCTTCCGTTAGTTATTCCTTTAATTTATTTGGCAAACCGGGACAATATAGCGTTTTGGGGTATTATCAGCCTTCTGTTGAAGAGCAACCGGGATATACTTGGGGTTGGTCTCTTAATTCTCAGCAGGGTTTAACAGATAAGTGGACTATTTTTAGCAGAATTAACGGCATTAGTGAGGAAATTTTGCCTGTTAGCCGTTCTTATGTTTTGGGGGCTGCGTATAAAGACCCTTTAAATAGAAACCCTTTAGATGTTATAACTTTTGCTGCCGCGTTTAATAAGTTAAGCGCGCAGGGCTTAGGTTATCCGCCTTACCATCGCTCTTATGAAATGGCGCTTGAAGCCCAATGGGTTTGGGGTTTTAGCCAATACTTAACTCTTACGCCGGATATTCAGGTTTATCCTAAAGCCGGCCTAGATTCTGATAAAGAATTTGTTAGTGTTGTTTCTTTAAGAACAACTTTAATGTTTTAATAATGGGGGTTTTATTTTATGACAGAAAATTGCAATCAAGAATATGGAACAAGATATCCGACTTTATGTTTTTACAGCGGTGGCACAGGTCAAGCACAAGATGGTATTCCGCCACAACCTTTTGAAACTTTTTGCTATGATTCAGCTTTAAAAGAGGCTAAAATAGAAAACTTTAATGTTATTCCTTATACTTCTGTTTTGCCTAAGGAATTATACGGCAATATCGTGCCGGTAGATAAAGTTGTAGGTAGTTTCCACCACGGCGCTGTTTTAGAAGTTATTATGGCCGGCAACGGAGCCAATATTAACGAGCATAAAGCCATTGCCACCGGCATTGGCATTTGTTGGGGTAAAGATAAAAAAGGTAATTTAATCGGCGGTTGGGCAGCGGAATATGTGGAATATTTTAGCACGCCTATTGATGATGAAATTGCTGAAGGCCACGCAAGAATGTGGCTTAATAAATCTTTAAATCACGAACTTAAACTTAGGGGTGTTGAAAAGCATAGCGAGTTTCAGTTCTTTCACAATTATCTAAACTTAACCCAACCTTTTGGGTATTGTTTAACCGTGCTTGGCTTTTTAAACTTCAAAAATGCCGCACCGGTGATAATTAAAAAATAGGTGATTTATGGGTGAAAATAACAATAATACTGCAAAACTAGGCGTAATTGGTCTAGCTGCTATTGTTATAAGCTCTATGATTGGGGGAGGCATCTTTTCGCTCCCCCAAAATATGGCGCAGGCAGCCAGCGCCGGAGCGGTTTTAATAGCGTGGATAATAACGGGTATTGGTATGTATTTTATAGCAAATACCTTTAGTATTTTATCGGAAGTTAAACCTGATTTAACTTCGGGTATTTATATGTATGCAAGAGATGGCTTTGGCCCTTTTACCGGTTTTACTATCGGGTGGGGTTATTGGCTTTCGCAGATATTTGGCAATGTGGGGTATGCCGTTATAACAATGGATGCTTTAAATTACTTTTTCCCCCCGCATTTTGCAGGCGGAAATAATTTGCTTTCCATTATTTGCGGCTCTTTTTTAATATGGTTTTTTAACTTTGTTGTTTTAAGAGGAGTTAAACAAGCTGCCATAATGAATATTATGGGCACTATTGCAAAACTTGTGCCGCTTGCCATTTTTATAATTTTACTTATCTTTGCTTTTAACTTTGATAAGTTTTGTTATAATTTTTGGGGGCATTTAAGGGCTGATAATCTTGGTTCTTTTGGCACGCAACTTAAAAGCACTATGCTTGTTACCTTGTGGGCTTTTATCGGTATAGAAGGTGCGGTGGTTCTTTCTAATAGGGCAAAAAGCCAAAACGAAGTTAGCAAGGCAACTTTTCTTGGTTTTATCGGGTGTTTAATAATTTATGTTTTGCTTTCGCTACTTCCTTTTGGTTTTATGGACCAGCAGGAAATTGCCAAAATAGCAAATCCCTCAACAGCGGGAATTTTAGAAAAACTCGTTGGTCCTTGGGGCAGTTGGCTAATGAATATAGGGCTTTTGATCGCTGTTTTATTTAGCTGGCTTGCCTGGACTATGATTGCAGCCGAAATACCTTGCGCAGCAGCAAAAAACGGCACTTTTCCACGCCAATTTGCTAAGGAAAATAAAAACGGCGCCCCAAGTTTTTCCTTATGGATAACAAGTGCGGTTATGCAACTAGCTATACTTATGGTTTATTTTTCAAATAATGCTTGGAATACAATGCTTAGTATCACCGGAGTAATGGTTTTGCCCGCTTATATTGCAAGCACAATGTATCTTTGGAAATTAACTAAAAACGGAGAATACGAGAAAGCTAAAACAAACGGCAAAATGCTAGCTATGCTAACAGGTATTTTGGGTTCTTTATACGGCTTGTGGCTTGTTTATGCGGCCGGTTTAAAATACTTATTTATGGCATTTATTTTCCTTGCTATCGGCATACCTGTATTTATGCTTGCAAGAAGGCAAACTGCCGATGGCCAGGCAATTTTTGCCAAAAAGGAAAAAGGTTCTGTTCTCTTTATACTGGCAGTTGCTCTTTGCGCGATAATTGCTTTTGCCGGCGGTTATTTAAAATTGTAAACTTAACCTGGTTTCTGTTATAAATAGAGGGTGTTTTATGCCCTCTATTTTTTTGGGCCTTTAGACCTAGATAAAAGTAGGTCTAAAAACCCTTGTAAGAAGTTGCCAAAGAAATCTATAATATATTTACACTTAAAGGAGATTTTATGAGAAAGTTATTTTTTATTATAGGTTTTTTTTTAGTAGCAACAGGTTTTACCAAGCAGGAATTGATTAATAATACGGATGTTGCTGTTAAGCGTTCGCTTAAAACCGGTTTGACCCAGGTAAAACAAAACCAAAACGATTTAAAAAATAAATTATTTGAAGCCGTAAAAGTAAATGATATAGAACAAGTAAAATTTCTTATAGAAAAAGGGGCTAATGTAAATTGGATGGATTGGGCTTATAATACCCCCTTAATGTGCGCTTCTTTTAGAGGGTTTACCGAAATGGCTTCTTTACTTATAGA
>JAFQAA010000044.1 GCA_017417005.1 Elusimicrobiaceae bacterium
AAAACAATAAAAATAAAGTAAATATTTTTGCAAGGATTTTGCGTTAAAATTTTACATAAATAGAGCGCGTGTTTTTGCAAGGATTTTGGAGGAAATTTTAATTAGCTTTTTTCTAAATAGAAAAAAGCGTTTCTTTCAAACGAGGTATACCTCGCGGGGTGGCAACCCCATGTATCCGAAGTTTGAAAAAAATTAAAATTTACCAAAAAGCTGCCGCACAATAAAAAAGGCCTCCGCTTTTAAACGGAGACCTTTTTTATTGCTTGAGAAAAAACTATTTTTTCCCTTTTGCAGCTGCTTGGGCAGCGGCAAGTCTGGCTATCGGCACACGGAAAGGCGAGCAAGAAACATAGTCAAAGCCTTCTCTATGGCAGAACTCTACGCTTGAGGGTTCGCCGCCGTGTTCACCGCAAATACCGATTTTAAGTTTCGGTTTAACTTCGCGGCCAGCTTTAACAGCATGTTTAATTAAGAAGCCAACGCCTTCCTGATCTAAGATTTGGAAAGGATCGTTCTTCAAAACGCCTTGTTCAATATAAGAAGGAACAAAAGCCCCGATATCATCTCTGGAGAAACCAAAACTCATCTGGGTTAAGTCGTTAGTTCCAAAGGAATAGAAATCCGCTACGGCAGCAATTTTTGCTGAAGTAATTGCTGCTCTTGGAATTTCAATCATCGTACCGACTTTATATTCCATCTTTTTGCCGTATTTTGCATAAACTTCTTTATAGGCTTGTTCAATTAAAGGTTTTTGGGAAATAATTTCCTTATCAATACAAACAACAGGAATCATAATTTCCGGTTTAATCTTTAAGCCTTCTTTAATAAGTTCGCTTGCGGCTTCAAAAATGGCTCTTGCTTGCATAGAAGTAATTTCCGGATAGGTAACACCAAGACGGATACCGCGGTGGCCCATCATCGGGTTAACTTCGGCCAAGGCTTCGGCGCGTTTTTTAAATTCAATTTCGCTGATTTTTAAAGCCTTGCAAATTGCGCTAACGGCATCTTTGCTGTGTGGCACAAACTCGTGTAAAGGCGGATCCATTAAACGAATGGTAACAGGATATCCTGCCATTGCTTTTAAGGTTGCCTTAATATCGTTCTTCATATAAGGGAAGATTTCATTTAAGGCTTTAACGCGTTCTTCTTTAGTTTCGGATAAAACCATTTTGCGTAAAGCAAAAAGCGGCTTTTCGGAATTTGCGCCATAGAACATATGTTCAATTCTAAATAAACCAATACCCTCAGCACCAAAATCGCGTGCTTTTTGAGCATCGGCGGGGTTATCGGCATTAGCTCTAACACCTAAAGTTCTAACGCTGTCGCAAATTTTTAAGAAAGCAGCTAAATTTTTATTAGAGGTTCCACCATCTAACATAGCGAGTTTGCCTTCGTAAACAAGGCCACGGGTTCCGTTTAAAGTTAAAAAGTCGCCTTCTTTAAAAGTTTTACCGCCAACGCTCATAGTGCGTTTTGCTAAGTTTACGGAAATTTCACTGCAACCAACGATACAGCATTTACCCCAACCTCTTGCAACTAAGGCAGCGTGAGAAGTCATACCGCCGCGGGCTGTTAAAATAGCAGCAGCAGCGCGCATACCTTCAACATCTTCGGGGTTGGTTTCTTCGCGGACTAAAATAACTTCTTTACCGGCTTTTCTTGCTTCAATAGCTGTTGCCGTATCAAAAACGATATAACCGCAAGCACCACCGGGGCCGGCAGGCAAACCTTTGGCTAAAGGTTTTGCAGTTTTTTCTGCTTTAGGATCTACGATAGGGTGCAAAAGTTCGTCAAGTTGGGCTGGGCTAACGCGTAAAACAGCTTGGTTTTTATTGATAAGTTTTTCTTTAACCATATCAAGTGCCATTTGCACGGCTGCAATACCATTTCTCTTACCAACGCGGCATTGTAAAAGCCAAAGTCTGCCGTCTTCAATAGTAAACTCAATATCAAGCATATCTCTAAAGTGCTTTTCAAGGCGTTTTTGGATAGCGTCAAGTTCTTTATAAGCTTTTGGCATTACAACGGCCAAAAATTTATCGTCATTTCCGTGGCCGGAAACAGACCATTTATTGATTGGGCTAGGGGTTCTGATACCGGCAACGACATCTTCGCCCTGGGCGTTAATAAGATATTCGCCGTAAAAATGGCTATCCCCATTACCGGGGTTTCTTGTGAAAGCAACACCGGTTGCGCTGGACTCGCCCATATTACCGAAAACCATTGTTTGAACATTTACAGCTGTGCCCCAATCGTGCGGGATTTTTTCAATGTTTCTGTAAGCAACGGCTCTTTTTCCATTCCAAGAAGCAAAAACTGCGCCGATTGCGCCCCAAAGTTGTTCTTGGGGATTATCCGGAAAGTCCTTGCCTAAAACTTTTTTAACTTCTTTTTTAAATCTTTCGCAAAGTTCTTTTAATTCCTGGGCGGTAAGTTCGGTATCTGATTTATAATGTTTTTTGGTTTTTACATCAAAAAGCATTTCATCTAAAATTTTGCGGATACCTTTATCATCTTTAGGTTCAATACCGGCGGCTTTTTCCATAACGACATCAGAATACATCATAATAAGTCTTCTGTAAGCATCATAGACAAATCTTTCATCTCCGGTTTTTGCAATCATACCCGGGATAGTATCCAAAGTCAAACCGACATTTAAAATTGTTTCCATCATACCCGGCATTGAACTTCTTGCACCGGAGCGCACGGAAACCAAAAGAGGATTTGTTTTTGAACCAAAAACTTTACCTGTTGCTTTTTCAACTTTTTTAAGGTTTGCTTCAACTTCTGCTTTTAAAGTTTTGGGGTAGGTTCTTTTATTGTTCCAATAATAAGTACAAACTTCGGTAGTAATTGTAAAACCGGGAGGAACGGGTAATTTAAGTTTTGGGTGGCCGGCCATTTCCGCAAGGTTTGCCCCTTTACCGCCCAAAAGTTCTTTCATTGCGCCATTTCCGTCAGCTTTGCCACTGCCGAAATGGTAAACATAATTTGTTTTTACAGCTTTCTTTTTAGCTGGCATATCAATCTCCATTTTTATTAAAAATATAATATTATTTTATTAAATTAACACCTCAAAAGCAAACCCTTGCTTTTTGGGCTTCCTTTTTTGATACAATGGTATTAATGAAAACAAAAAAGAAAGAAAATATTTCCGTTGTCCTTGGGGATACTAAATATTTTTACGAAGCAAACTTAGTTGCTACGGAAAAACAAAATAAAAATATTTTGGTTACCAAAGGCGTTATACCTGAAGGCGAAGTAAACGAGTATTACTCCGCCTTTAAATGCATCAAACATTATAAACGCGGCAAACTTGATGGCTCACTTATTGTCCGCGATGGCCAAACCGGCGAAGTTATCTTAAAAGAAACTTACCAAAACGGCGTTTTACAATCTAAAAAAGAAACAAATATAAAAATTGATACTAAAGATAATAAATCAAGTATCGGCAAAACTTTTACCCGTTCAGTTTTTGAAAGAATTTTCTTTGATAACGGCAAAGAAGTTGCTCGCCAGATTTTAAACCAACAAGGCGAAGTTGTTAAAGAAAACGGCAAAGTTTACACCGGCCACGCAAAAGAATTTTACAGCAATGGCAGTTTAAAACGGGAGGCCTACTTTGAAAAGGGCTTACCTCAAGGCAAAGTTAATATTTACGATCAAAACGGCCGTATAATAGCTATTGAACAATATGAAAAAGGTTTAAAAAACGGCCAAACGCTTTTATATAATTTTGTCCAAAATGTTTTATCGGAAGAAAGAGTTGACTATAAAAGCGGTCTTATAGATGGCAAGCATCAACTTTTTGGGCCAAACGGAAAGTTAATTTTGACAGAGGAATATAAAGCCGATAAACTAAACGGAACAAGAGAAATATTTTTTCAAAACGGAAGACCTTCTTCCAAGGAACACTATAAAGATGGCAAACTTGAAGGAACACGCCAACTTTATTATGAAAGCGGACAAATTCTTTACGAAGAATTTTATGTAAACGGAAAACTTCAAGGCCAAAGAAAAGGCTACTACCCCGATGGCTCTTTATACTTGCAAGAAAGTTATTTAAACGGCCTTTTAGAAGGCAAAAGAATTACCTTTGATAAAAACGGGCAAATAAAGCTATAAGAAAATTATAAGGAAGGTAAATTGATAAAATGAACGGCGAAATATCTGTTTTTGCACCGGCAAAAATAAATTTATTTTTGGAAGTCCTCGGCAAAAGAACGGACGGCTATCACGAAATTGATACCCTGTTTGCAAAAATTTCCTTAGGCGATGATATTAAAATCAGTGTTGAACCCTCAAAGGAAGTTGAAATTGCTATCAAAATGCGTGGCCCTTACGGCGCAAATTTAAAGGAAGATAAAACAAATCTTGTTTACAAAGCTGCCCTTGCTTTTTTTGAGTTTTTTAAAATAAAAGCAAAATGCCAAATCAGAGTAGAAAAGAATATCCCCCTTGGTGCAGGCCTTGGCGGCGGCTCAAGCGATGCGGCTTCTGTTTTGCTTGGCTTATGTTCCCTTTATAATATAGAATTAAACTCAAAAAGGATGAAAGATTTAAATAAACTTGGGGCAAAACTTGGGGCTGATGTTCCCGTGTTTTTAGAAAAAGGAACTTTTTTTAGAGCACAAGGCATAGGGGAAAAACTAACCCTTATAAAAAGTAATATTCAATCCCCCACCATTATTATTGTTTATCCTAAAATAGCAAGTAATACTGCCCAAGCTTACACAGAATTAAAACTAAACTCTAATACAAAAAAGTTGACAAATATCTCTAATCTTAATAAAATAGTGGAGGAGGTAAAAAAAGCCTGCCCAATAGCTATGTGGGGCAGTCTTATTTATAATAAGCTTGAAGATGGTGTCCTTTCCCGTTTAGAAACAATTAAGAATACAAAGGATCAACTAAAAGCTCTGGGGGCAGATTTTGTTGTAATGTCTGGTTCCGGATCAAGTGTCATAGGATTTGTTCAAGACAATGCTAAGGCACTAGAAATAGCAAAAAAAATAAAAAATAAAGATGTATTTCTAGCACATTTTTGGAGGGCTTAGAAATGAAAATAACAGAAATTAGAATTCACTTGATGGGGGAAGAGCGCCTTAAAGCATTTGCAAGCGTAACTTTTGATGACTCTTTTGTTGTGCGCAATATGAAAGTCGTTGAAGGAGCAAAAGGGGTTTTCCTTTGTATGCCTTCAAGAAAATTACCCGATGGTACCCACAAAGATATGGTGCACCCAATCAATCAAGAATTCAGACAATATCTGGAAGAGAACATCCTTAAAGCTTACAATGAAGAATTAGCAAAAAATCCTGCCGGGGTAACTAAACAAGATAAAGAAACAGTTGCAGAAACTGCTGACGCACAATAAGTTCTTAAAGTAAAAAATTGTTGCCTTAAGCAAATAAAAAAGATATAATATATACATAAGTTGAATTAGTTTGCTTAAGGCAACAGAAATTTAGAGTAGTAAATAAATTTAGTTATATCGCCTTAAGCGGTATAAAAAAGTAGTTCCGGGTGGTGTAATGGTAACACATCTCCCTTTGGAGGAGAATTTCTAGGTTCGAGTCCTAGCCCGGAAGCTTATAAAAAGGTAAAATAAACGCTCATTAAAAATGAGTGTTTTTTTATGTCTTTTTTATCCCTTTTATTTGCCTCCTATTTAAACTAATAAGGCCCAGGCTCCTTATAGGCCCAAAGACCCTGGCAGATTTTATCTAATAGTTCTATAATTTATATTAAGATAATATAAAGGATGTTTAAAATGAAATCAAATTTAAAATTTCTTCTTACTCTTAGCGGTGTAAAACTTGTTATGTTAAATAATGGCGAACAAAATATTTGCTATTTCAGGCAAAATGAATCCGGCCTTACAAAAGATTTATCCAAAATAGCTACATTACTACAATCTAGGTAATTTTTTATTTTATAGAAATTTATATTGTTTTTACATGGCTTTTTGTGGTAATTTTTACTAAAAATAGGGTATAAACTTTTATTTCTAAAAAATTAAATAGCCCAAAAACTTGACCTGGGGCAAGTGATTTGCTAGTATTTAATTAT
Source organism: Elusimicrobiaceae bacterium (assembly GCA_017417005.1). Taxonomy (GTDB): domain Bacteria; phylum Elusimicrobiota; class Elusimicrobia; order Elusimicrobiales; family Elusimicrobiaceae; genus Proelusimicrobium. Next base: position 6,073 of record JAFQAA010000044.1, read on the forward strand.
AGATATGACAGATATTTCAGATATAAAATTAAAACTTGAAACCGATAATATTTTGCTTATTAAAGAAAATATTACCAAAAAAGAATTGGTTAAAAAGTTGGTTGGTTGTATTTGTGAAAAGAACCCTTCTCTTAACTCCGAGGAAATGCTTGGTGCTGTGTTAAAAAGAGAAGAAGGTATCAGCACCACTTTGGAAAGTGCTTTAAGTATTCCTCATGCTAGAGTTGAAGATCTTAATACTTTTCTTGCTGCTATGGCAGTTATGGCAAAACCTATAGAAGATGACTATGGCTTGCCTATAAAGGTTATGTTTTTGTTTTTTTCGCCCGCAGGGCAACCTTACTTTGCGCAACATTTAAAGATGCTCGCGCACCTGGCAGAAAAGTTTACCCCGGAATTTGTGCAAGAACTTACAACTTGCGCTACCCCGCAGGAAATTGCTAAAAAAATTAATCTTTAATTATGATACAAGACCCATTAAAAACACAATTTAAAGTTAAAGGAGTTGTGGTTATAACTACCGCTATGCTCACTTTTATTACCGCTTGGCAGGCAGCTTCTATTGTTTTATGCGATTTTGCCTCAAGTGCGTTTTACGCAGGCGGTATTGCTATGCGTGCTTTTGGCCCGGCTTTCCCTTGGTATATTTTGGGGGTTATGCTTTTTGCCGGATTACTAATGATGATGTATATAGAATCTTGCTCTATGTTTACGCGGGGCGGGGTTTTTCCCGTAGTAAATGCCGGTCTAGGCGAAAATGCCGCAAAAGCTGCCGCTGCAGCTATTTTATTTGATTTTACTTTAACAGGGCCTATAAGTGGTTTATCAGCAGGGCATTACCTTGCAGGGTTAATTAATTCTATTTTAAAGGCCGTTTATCTTCCTTTTGAAGTGCCCCAAGATATTTGCGCAGTAGTCTTTGCTTTAGGGGTAACCTTATATTTTTGGTATCAAAATGTAAAAGGTATAGAAGATTCCAGCGATAAAAGCAGAAAGATTATCCGCTTTTCTATGGTAATTTGTCTTATTTTATTTGTTTGGGCCGGTATAACTTTATTATTGAAGGATAAAATCGTTCTCCCCCCGTTTAAACCGCAATTAAACGATACTTCTTTAGGTTGGGCTAGCAACTTTACCCTAATGCAAAAAATAGGCTTTTTGGGCGTTTTAGTGGCGCTTGGGCACTCTGTTCTTGCTTTAAGCGGACTTGAAACTTTTGCCCAGGTGTTTAGAGAAATTGAGTATCCTAAAATTCAAAATTTAAAAAAAGCTGCTTTGATAGTTTTTCTGTTTGCTTTGCTTTTTACGGGTGGACTTACTTTCCTTTCTGCTTTGATTATTCCGCCTGATTTAATTGCAAGCGAGTATCACGATAATTTGCTTGCCGGTTTAGCAATGCATTTAGCCGGTCCAAATTTCTTGAAACTCATTATGCAAGGCGCGGTGGTGCTTGCCGGTGTGGCAATGCTTGCCGGTGCTGTTAACACTTCAATAATCGGGGCCAACGGCATTATGAACCGCGTGGCCGAAACTGGTATTTTGACAGATTGGTTTAGAAAAATCCACAAAAAACACGGCACAACTTACCACATAATAAATATGATCTGCCTTATGCAAGTAGGCGTTATCTTGCTTTCAGGAGGTAAACTTTACTTAATAGGTCAAGCTTATGCTTTTGGCGTTCTATGGAGTTTTGTTTTGGAAATGACCTCTCTAGTTATTTTGCGTTTTAAAAACCGCGAGCAAAAACGCGATTTTATGATGCCTTTTAATATTAAATTTGACCACTATTATATTCCTATCGGAGGGGCTTTTGTGGTGCTGGCGGTGGTTTCTTTAGCCGTGGTTAATTTGTTTACTAAAAAAGTTGCCACAATTTCCGGTATTTCTTTTGCGGCTTTGTTATTTTTAGTTTTCCACATTTCCCAAAGATTAAATGCCAAAAAAGCAAATGATATTTTTGAGGAAGGCCACAGGGAAAAGCTTAACCAATCTAAAGTGGAAGATCTTGCCAAAGCCTTGCAAGATATCCCGGAAGGCAAAAGGATTTTGGTTCCGGTTAAAAATCCGGAAAACTTATATCATTTAGAAGAAGTTTTAAAAAATATAACTAACGATGATACCGAAATTATAGTGCTTTATGCAAAACCAGTTGATGCTTGGAGCGTGGGTAAAACCCGCCAAGCAACAAGTATTGACGAAGAAGAACTTTTTACAAAAGTTATTTTGATTGCGGAAAAATACGGCCTCAGCGTGCATCCGTTGCTGGTAAATTGCAATGATTATTCTTACGCGGTTGCGCAAGTCGCTCTAGCTGCTAAAGTTAAAGAAATTATTATGGGTGTTTCCGGTTCTTTTGGCGCAAATGACCAGCTTGAAAGGCTTGTTATGGCGTGGGGCGCCGTGCAACAAGGGCAAGATTCCGCCGAAAAAACTTCAATAACAGCAAAAATTGTATGGGAGGGTAGGGAAGTTTCCTATAAATTCTAAAATGGCTATTTTAACTATTTGCAGATATGGTAAAGAAATTTTAAACCAAAAAACAAAAAGAATCAACTTTAACTTGCTTGAAAAAAAGTTGCCCAAACTTATTAATGATATGACGCAAACCTGCCTTGCTTATAATGGCGTTGGGCTTGCTGCCACGCAAGTTGGGCTTGATATTGCTTTAGCGGTTGTTTTACTTCCCCAGGAAGAAGAAGGTTCTTATAAAAGATATGTTTTAATTAACCCTGAAATAACTAATATGCAAGGCAATGTTTTAAGCACGGAGGGGTGTTTATCTTTCCCGGGTTTAAGTATCCAAGTGCCACGCGCAAAAAAAGTTAAAGTTAAATATCTTAACGAAAAAGGCTTGCCCGTTGAACTTAATGCAGAAGGTTTTTTAGCTATAATTTTACAGCACGAAATTGACCACCTTAACGGCAAAGTTTTTATTGAAAGAGTGCAGCCAAAAGACCAGGCTAAAGTTCAAGAAGAACTTGAAAGACTATCTAAAGAGTGGTAGTTTATAAATCTTTTAAAATAGCGTTTATGCACGCTTTTGCGCTAGCCCAGGCAAAGTGCAAATTATAACCGCCAAGCTGGCCTGTTATGTCAAGGCACTCGCCGATAAAATATAAATCTTTACACTTTAATGATTCAAAGGTTTTAGAAGATATTTCCTTTGTGTCTATACCGCCCGCGCAAACTTCACTTTTATCATAATCATAGGTGTTTTGGACTTGTATTTTTAGCGCACAAAACCTTTCTTCCAAATATTTTAAATCTTGTTTACTAGCATCGGGCAAGGTTTTGTTAAAGTCTTTTAAGAGAGTTTGCGCTAAATGTTTTGGCATAATTTCAGCAAAAATATTTGCCGGCAGTTTTATGTTATTTTTATTTTTTAAAAGAAAATCTTTAAAATCTACTGACGGCAAAAAATTAATTAAAATTTCTTTATTTTGTAGGCCGTAAAGCGAAAGTTGGAAAACGGCAGGCCCACTAATACCCTCGTGGGTAAATAAAATATCTTCTGTAAAAGTTTTATTTTGGCAGGTAAGTTTTGCTTTTATTGTAAGGCCTGCTAAATCTTTAAAAAATTCTTTTTGTGTTTTGTCCCACAAAATACCGCATAAAGCAGGATAAGGGCTAACAATATTATGTCCTAAGTTTTTGGCAAGTTTAAAAGCAGTATTTGTACCGCCGAGTTTTTTATAGGTAGGAGCGCCAAGCGCGCAAATAACTTTTTTTGCATAAAAAATATTTTTATCCGTCTTAATTTCAAAAATATCGGCAGTTTTTGCTAAGGAAATAATTTTATTTTCAAAAGCAAAAGTTGTGCTTTTTTTATCTATTTGACTAAGAAGTAAATTTAAAATATCTTTTGAACTTTTGGCAAAATATTGCCCGCTTGGGCGCATAGTATAGGAAATATTATTTTTATCTAAAATATCTAGAAAATCTTGTGTTTTAAAAGCAGCCAAAGCTGATTTTACAAAATGTGGGTTTTGGCTAAAATAATATTCTGATCCCATATTTTGATTTGAAAAATTGCAAAGACCTCCCCCTGAAGCAAGCAGCTTTCTTGCCGGTTTTACGCCAGATTCAATAATAATCTTTTGTGCTTTACCAAGCAAATCTGCACTAAAAAGCCCGCTTGCACCTGCGCCCAGTATTGCAATATCAAAAATTTTCATATTTTTTTATTCATTAATTTATTAAGCCACAAAGCGCCTGCCATAGTTAAAATTAAACCTGATATATTAAATAAACTAAATTTATCATAGCCAAAAATAACCGATAAGACAAGCGTTAAAGCCGGGAAAGATAAGGCAACTGCCGTTGTTTTGGAAAGCTCTAAATTGCGTATGGCATAAACCCATAAATTATAAGAAAGGCCGTATCTGATAATACCCATATAAATAAGCACTATCAGTAAAGAAAAATTAAAGTTAAAAACTGGTTTTGCCTCAAACAAGAAAAGCAAAATAATTAAAACAGGAATAGAATAAAAATTTTTAGTTGCGCAAATTAAATTATCATTAATTTCCCTAGGTAATTTTTTTATTAAAATATGGCTTGCTTGAAACATCCACACACAGAAAACAACAATTAAGTCCCCTTTTAAATGGGGCGTAATTCTCCCCTCAAACATTAAAATTGTTGCACCAGTAATTATAAAAAAGGAAGACATAAGCTGTTTTAAAGTAATTTTTTCTTTTAAAAAAACGGCGCAAAATAAAAGAGAGTAAAGCATTTCTACCTGGTTTAAAATTGCGATATTTGCAGGTGTTGTCCATTTTAAAGCATAAAGCATAGCGCAAAAAGGCAAAGCATTCCCTAGATTAGAAATAAGAAAATATTTAAGAATATATTTTTTTTCAAATATTGCACGAAATTGTTTATTTTTAATAATGGGAAAAAGAAAATAAACAAAGCCCATAATACTTGCAAGCAAAACCAAAAAAACCGGGCTGATAAGATTTACCGATAGACCGCCTATAATAGGAGAAAAGCCTAAAATAAGCCAAAAAAGTAGTAAAGAAAATTTAGGGTTCATTATTAAATTTTATCAATTGCTTAGATAATTGTAAAATATATATATGTATAAACCTATAATACTTCTTGTGATTTCAAATGTCTTTATGACTTTTGCTTGGTATGGCCATTTGCGTTTTAAAAATAAAGCCTTGTGGCTTGTGATAGTGGTAAGCTGGCTGATTGCTTTTGTGGAATATTGCTTTCAAGTGCCGGCAAACAGAATGGGGCACAACTACTTTTCTGCTGCGCAATTAAAAGGTATGCAGGAAGTTATAACTCTTGTTGTTTTTGCTCTTTTTAGCATTTTATATTTAAAAGAAAATTTGCGCTGGAATCATTATGTCGGTTTTTTATTTTTGGTAATTGCAGCTTTTTTTATTTTTAAAAAATAAATTTTAAAAAATATTTTTAAAGAAATTTAAAGTAGCACCTTAACTATAAAAAATTAAAAATCCCCGTCGTAAAATATTAAAAAAAATAAAGATAAAATTTTTTTATTTTAAAATTTTTTTAAACCCAAGTTCAATATTTTTTTAAAAAACACTTGCATTTTTTTTGTTTATGTGCTATTATGTTTTTGAAGACATATATCCTTAACTTAGGAGAAAAAAATGCCTGTAAAGAAAAAAACCGCAACAAAAAAAGT
>JAFQAA010000045.1 GCA_017417005.1 Elusimicrobiaceae bacterium
ATATTTCATACGAACAATTTCCTCTTCGGAAATTGTGCCGTAGGCGGCCATTCTGGAAGCTTCTCTTGCAAGGGTTTGGGCTTGTGTTAAAGTAGGGTCAATACTCAAAATAACATTTGCCATTTCGGCTGCTCTTTGATAATCCCCCCTTTTATAAAGGGCATAGGCATTTTCATAAACCATTCTTAAGGTATAGTTTTGTATTCTTTGCTTTCCAAGTTGAACGGTTGATAAATACTGCTTTTTTTGTTCCACATTGGAAAGAGTTCCAAGAGAAATCTTCTGCAAATCAAGCATCATACCGGCTTCTTTGCCTGTTTCTCTTAAAGTATTATGGGGTTGTTGCGCATATAAAGGTGCGCTACATATTAAAAATAAAACAAATAATTTTTTCATAATCTATACCTCTTTAAAAATTAAAAAAGACCGCCACTAAGCAAATCACCCAACATTGGCGCAAGCATCAAAATAAATACCACCGGAAATATAAAAATAAACATTGGTATTAACATTTTTGTTGAAGCTTGGGCCGCAAGTTTTTCTGCTTTGTTAAGTCTTCTAAATCTAAGATCAATAGAAAAATTTCTTAAAAGCTCAACCAAACTTGTTCCCAGTTCATCAGATTGCACAATAAGACCGACAAAGGACCTAATATCTTGAACACCGGTTCTTTGGGCAAGTCTTTCAAGAGCTTCTCTTCTTGAATAGCCAAGTTTAGTTTCATTTAAGGTTTTTTCTATTTCCACTTCTAAAAGGGTTTTATTTTTTGCTATTTTTATAATTCTTTCAAAAGCCGTCATATAATCTAAACCGGATTCTATAATAAGGGCCATTAAATCAACGGTTGTGGCAAAATTGCCTAGCATATCTTGCTGGCGTTTTTGTATTTGTGCCCTTAATTGAATATCGGGTATGTAAAAACCTATTACGGCAAGTAAAATAAAAAGAGGGTTTCCTGTAAGTACAACAAATACTAAGGGTAAAAAAATTGCCCAATAAATTTTAGAAAACAAAATATCTACTGGTTGTGGTTTAGCAGGGCTACCTAGTAAAAGCCACATTTCTTCCAAGGGTTGTTGCAATTTTAATTTTTCAAGTAAGAAAAAAGCAAAGCGGTCCCTTAAATTTTCTTGAGGGCGTAAACGAGCAAAAGAAGAAGTAGATTTGACCTGTCTTACTTCAATATCGGCAATAGTTTCCTTTTCCTCTTTTGGCAAAAGCAAATTGCGCACGAAAATATAAGTAAAGTATGCTCCCAAAAAGGCCAAAATATATAAAGATAAAGTATAAGTCTTCATACTTTAATTTCTCCTAGCTTGCTAACCATTTTAATACCAATGCCTATCCATACGATACACATAAACAAAATAATTATACCAATAGGGCTTGTATAAAATTTAATCATAACATCCGGTTGAAAAACAAATAACACGCCCACCATTATCCAAGGCATAATAGCAACAACCAAACTTTGTATTCTTTGTTGGGCTGTCATAGCTTGGAGTTTTTCTTCAAGTTTACTTTCTTCGCGGATATTTTCCACAATGCGTTCAAAAATCTTTGTTAAATTACCACCAACCTGCCTTTGCAAAACTATTGCTTTTACCATATACGAGAGAAGCCTTGATTCCACGCGCTCTTTCATATTTTCCAAGGCTTTTTCAAAAGGCGTGCCAAGTTTATAATTTTTAATAACCAAACCAAATTCATCAGAGATTGGCGGGCGCAAATCGCTTGAAACTCTTTCAAACCCTTGCACGATATCCATACCAGATTTAAGAGAGTTAGAAAGCAAAATCAAAGCATCCATAAGTTGTTTGTTTATTTTTTCACCGCGTCTTCTTTTTAAAGAAGTTAATATTACCCCAGGCATTTTTAAACCTATATAAAGACCTGCGGCAAAAAATACCAAAAACAGAAAAACACCAAAGAAACCGCCCGCACCTATAGCAAAAAATGCCCCAAGCAAACAAAACACTGCCAAGGTTCCAAGCACAATATACTTAACATTAATATCTAAAAATTGTCTGCTGTAATCATCGGCCCAAGTAGTGCTTTTTTGTAAATATTCCTGCACCAACATTGAAATTTGCGCGTTTCTTGATTCAATAAATTTATATACGGCAAAGAATACAAGTAAAGTGCCAAGACTCATCAAAACTCTTATTAAAATTATTTGATAACGCCCACCTTTTGATTTATTTTCAAAAGGCATTTGAGGGGCCGGTTTATTAACAATATCGCTATAAATTGTATTGGATAAAATAGCAAGAGCAATAGAGGCCTTTCTAAATTTAGTTTTCCAATGGGAAGACACAAAAGCTTCCGCCATACTATCAGCTTCATCTAAGGCAAGTTCTAAAGTTGCTATTACTTCGCGCCCGCGCCCTTGCATACTATCACGCATATCATACCCTATCAAACGCGGATTTGTTTTTAAGCGCTCAACTTCCAAAATCAAGCGGATTCTGGCTAGGCCAAACTCTTCCATAATGCCTCTTGTGGCAAAAGTTGCACCCTCATCAATTTTCTGGGCCACACTTAAAAGTTGGCTTAAAGCAAGCAAAGGTCTTCTCCACATTTCAGCTTCGCTTAGATACTCTGTTTCGCCGCTGGCTAAAGGCAACTCCCACAAGCGGTTTTTATCCATACTTTCCAAATCTTTATCAAGCCAAGCAGGCATTTTTATTGCTTTTTTTACCGAACCGCAATAGGAAGGCAAAAAATCTTTTTTTTCTATTGGCTTAGAGGCATCTAAAAAGCCATAAAGGCCATAAAGTTTTTCTTTAGAACACTTAATAAATTCCTGTTGGTTCAAAGTATAAATCTGCCCCAGGGCCTGTTCCTGAGCAAACAAACCTATCGTGGCAGAACTTAATACAAACAGAGAAATTATTATATGTCTAAAAAACATTTATTTACCTTCTTGTTTAACCTTAAAAATATCTGAGGGAACCTCTATCCCTTTTGCCTTAAACTCGGCAAAGAAGGTTGGCAAATCCCCTGTGGGGGCAAAAGTGCCTTGAACTTTGCCGTTTTCATCAACACCGGTTTGGGTATATCTAAATAAATCTTTACTTTGGATAACACCATCTTTTTGACCGCAGATTTCTGTTATATAGGTAACCTTTCTACTGCCGTCGGAAAATCTTGAAAGTTGAACAATCAAATTTACGGCAGAAGATATCATTTCTCGAATAGCCCAAATAGGCAAATCCGCACTTGCCATCATACACATCGCTTCAAGACGGGTTAAACTATCCCTTGGCGTATTTGCGTGAATAGTTGCTAGCGAACCCTCGTGGCCGGTATTCATTGCCTGCAACATATCAAGAGCTTCTGCCCCGCGACACTCACCAACGACAATTCTATCCGGTCTCATACGCAGGCAGTTAATAACCAAATCTTTAATTGTTATAGCACCTTTACCTTCCACATTTGGCGGTCTGCTTTCAAGGGAAACCCAGTGCTCTTGTTGAAGTCTTAGCTCGGCGGTATCTTCCACCGTTACAATACGCTCGGAAGCCGGAATATAACTTGAAAGAGCGTTTAAGAAAGTGGTTTTACCTGTGCCGGTTCCGCCAGAAATAATAATGTTTTTTCTAAGTTTTACACAACTTTCAAGGAAGTTCATACATTCCTCGCTAATTGTGCCAAAGCGGTAATAATCTTGCGGACCAAAAGGTTTTTGGGAAAATCTTCTTATAGTTAAAGAAGGCCCGGAAACAGCCAAAGGGGCAATAATAGCATTAACACGGGAGCCATCTTTTAAGCGGGCGTCCACCAAAGGCACAGATTCGTCAATACGCCTGCCAAGTGGCGCTACAATTCTTTTGATAACCTGGATAACCTGGTCATTATCTCTAAAGCGGTATCTTGTTAAGGTTAATTTACCTTTTTGTTCAATAAAAATTTTATCATAGGCATTAACCATAATTTCGGTAACGGAAGGATCCCTCATTAAAGCTTCCAAGGGGCCAAGGCCTAAAATCTCGTCTAAAAGTTCCGTAATAAAACGGGTTTTTTGATCTCTTGAAAGTTGGACATTTGCCTTTTTCCTAAGGACTTCGTCAATAATAACAGAAACGCGCTTTCTAACCTGTTCGTTTTGGGAGCCTTCTTCACTTATAACAATGCGTTCCAGTTCCAAAGTTTTAATAACATCTTTGTGAACTTGCATTTTTAAATCATCCCAATAGGAAAGGTCTGCATCTAAAGATTTAAAATGGTTTACATTTGAAGCCCCACCAACAGATAAAGCGGAAGCTTCCCAAATATTCTTGGCAGAGGCAACAAATTCGCTATCCGGCACAGAGGTTTCCCACTTTTTATCGGTAGGTTTTGCAGAAGTAATTGCCGCAAGTATCGGGCGCAAACCCTCTTGCACCCAAAGGCTGCTTCTGTTGACTAAAATTTCAATTTCTCTTTTATTTGAAGCCTCAAAAACGCTGGCTTCCCAGGTTAAATAAACAATAGGCTCTCGCCCGAGTTTAATAAAAAATTGGTTTACTTCCTCGTGGTCTATGGCACCGGGCAAATTATACTGATTACAAATAATATCCAAGCGGTCTATGGGAAAGTGCATTTCCTTAAAATCTGTAAAAGTGGAAACTGCCGTATTTAAGTGCGAACGCGTGCAGTTTGTTACCCAAAACACTTTATCGGCAATATCAAAGGCAAAGGTTTCCATAGGGAAACTTGAATCTACATCCAAAAAAATATCAAAAGTTTGTTGCAAGCGTGATAAAATAGGAAGTAAAACTTTTGGCGAAATCATTGAAACTTCCTGTCTAGTGGAACCTAAAGGCAAAACACCAACCCCGACAGAAGTCATAGAAACTTTACCACGCAAAAGCCCACCAGCAATAGCAATTGCGCCCGAACCTAAGGCCCTAACCAAATCTGCCACG
>JAFQAA010000046.1 GCA_017417005.1 Elusimicrobiaceae bacterium
ATGTTCGTGAAATAAATCACTCATTGAATTAGCAAAAATTAATTTGGGACTTTTCCATTTAAGCGGAATCTTTAGTATATCATCGTGTAGCGCTACTTCAAAACCTTTTTGATAATGTGCTGAACCTATAGATTGTAAATACAAAGCCATTTTATGAGCATAGCAATTTTGGCAACCTAAAGAAATCTTACTGCAACCTGTAACGGGATTCCAAGTTGCACTAGTCCAAGAAATGCGACTGTTCCTAGCCATTTTTTACTCCTTAATCTTATGAATACTTATAAATATTATACCAAGATTTTCTAATCCTACCGATAAAATTTTTATATCTCGGAATTTGTCTTAATTTTAAAAATATTATCTGAGCTTGTTTTTCACAAACCCCCTTTAAAAGTATGTTTTTAACAATTTCTCTATTGAAATTTCTTTTTGTAGATAATAATTGCTTTTTTATATAAAGAATTAAGTAAGCTGTTTTACTTGTTATATTAAGGTTATTTATTTTAATAAATGAAGAAATATTTTTTCCATTAAAACTATACTGCCAAAAAATGTTATTAGCAATTAGCATAGATTTTTTATCTTTTGTAATCAAAAATAAAGCATTAATTTGGCTTTTATCTTTCAAAATAAATTCTCTAATATATTTTGTTTCTAATAAATTAGAAATTTTTGAAATTATTGATTTAGAAAAAGTATATACATTTTTATAAGAAAAAATTCCTTTTGTGGTATATGTTTTTAAGAAATCTTTCACTTTACCTGTTGCTTTTTGATAATTAGCAAATCTATATGCATAAAAAATTGGAATAAAAAATAAAATTTCTGTATTCGGTAATGAAAATATTTTTTGTAAATCTTCTATTGTAATATCCGTATATCCAAAAGGGTCTAATAGAAAAAATTTACAGCTATTTTTTCCCATTTTTGACAACACTTGAGGATAAATTTTATAAAAATCATCATTAAAAATCTGAATATTAACTTTTTTATTTATTGTTAGTGTGGATAGATTCTTATTCAAATATTTGATATTTTCTTCATCAATATCATTAAAAAATAAATTTACTTTAAAATTATCACAAATATACTTAAATTGAAAAAGTTTTTTGATAATATTTACAATAATTAAAGGACTACCAAGCTTATTCCCATTTTTTCCTGAACCACAAAATAAATCTGCTATATTGCATTCTTGAAAAGAGGTTGCTTTTCTAATCAAATAAGAAGTAATATATTCTTCAAATATAGTGGTTTTGATTGCTGTAAGTTTGCTCTGTTTTTTAAAAAACAAAAGAGCTGACATAAATACTCCATAAAGTAATAGACAGCTCTCTGATTCTCTATTATAGTATCTTTTTAAATATTTTTCAATAATTATTTAAAACTTTCTTCTAAGGCTTGTTCAAGCGGTGTAAATTCTTGGCTACTTAAAGTTATCCACTTTTTAGAGGTAAAAACCCAATCGCCTTTGATGGCAGCCTCCCTAACCTTATCATAATTTAAGGCAGGCGCAAATTTAAAAACTTTTGCTAAGTTTTGATAGCACCACGCAACAGCCTCAAGCGCCCATAAAGGTAAAGTAAACATAAACGGACGGGGAACACCCATTTTTTCGGCCATAGTGGTAATAAAATAAGTCCAACTATAACTTTTATCTTCGCCAACAAAAAACACTTGGGCATTTGCCGCGCTTAAAGTGGAAGCAAGATATAAAGCATTAACTAAATCTTCTATATAGATAAAATTAAAGTAAGTTTCCCCGCTAGAAGTATTAACCATTAACCCGCGTTTAACCCAGGAGGCAATTTTGGAAACCCCCGAATCATTCCTGCCAAACACAACCGGCGCGCGCAAGATAACGCGGTGCATTGTATCAGGCAAATTTAAAACATATTCTTCTGCGCCAAGTTTTGTTCTGCCGTAATCAGAAACCGGGCAAGGCGCGCAAGTTTCGTCAATGGGGTGCTTTTTATCTTTGGCCGGGCCTGCGGCTGCCTGGCTTGATAAATAAACAAAACTATCAAGTCCTAAAATACCTTGGGCTGCTGCACATAAGTTTTTGCTAACACCGACATTTGCCTTATAAAAATCTTGATAATTATAGCCAAAAAGGCAGGCGGCTAAATGGAAAACAACATTTACCCCTTCAAGCTGAGTTCTTAAAGCGGCGATATTAGAGTAATCAACTTTAATAACTTCAACATTTTCCCTAGGCGCGCCTTTGTAGGCACTTCTTGAAAAAATTTTAACTTTATAACCTTCTGATAAAAGTTTTTCGCAAAGCCTTTGCCCCACAAAACCCTGCCCGCCTGTTATAACGGCTGTCTTCATTGGCGGTTCTCTTTTACAACGACTTTTTCTACTTTTTTAATACCACTTTTAGCAGTATTCATATTATCTTTAAAATCTTCCTGCCAATCTTTAGGTGAACCTATGCCAATTTGGGAAAGACCTTTATAAATTTGGGCTTTGGTCGGGTATCTGCCTTGTTTAACTTTTTGCCAAGGTCTAACCCCATCATATTGCGGCATAAACATCATAATAATAATTGCCGCGATAATCATAAAAACTATATCCATAAAAGCATTGATTATTTTGCTTTTTGAAAAAGGCAAAACGCTTAACACTGCGCTAACAAAAACTATACCAAGCAAAATAACAATGTAAAGACCAAAAATTATAGGTCCGGCGGAAAACGGAAAATCCGGGAAACATACCGGCACCGCTACGCAAACCAAAGCTAAAAGTATTGCTCTTCTTAAAATAACCATAAGACCTCCTTATACTATCTAATTTTATTATAGCAAATGTTTATTCTTCGTTTTTAAATTCAACACTAACGGTTAAAATTTCTTTGCCGTAATCTTGTGGCAAGGGCGGATACGGAGCGGAGTTTAACACCGCCACTTTGCCTTTATAATCAAAATCGTCATTTTTAGAAGATTTATCAATTTGAACTCCGTAAACAGCGCCGTTTTTATCAATATTAAAGGATACAAGAACACTTAACCCGAGAGTTTTTTTAGGCATAAGTTTTTGCCAGGCAGTCCAAAGATTATTTCTAACTTGCGTTATATACCAAGGATAAGGGAAATTAGTAAAACTTGCCTGCACCGCCCTTTCCCCAGGCACACTTTCAAGATTTTGGTCTGACACATCAATACTGGAGGTTTGCACATCCTTTAAAATGCTTGGTTTAGAAAGAACAACTTTTTCTTCGCCGGAGAGCTCTTGGGGTTTAGCAGTTGTTTTTTGCTTCTCTTTTGTTATTTGCGCTTCAGAATTATAAGCAGGTTTTTTTGTTTCCTTGGGTTTTGCTGTTTTTATTTGGGTTTCCTCTTTAACCTCTGCTTTAGGTTGCTCTGCGGGGGCTGCCTCAACTGCTTGCAGAGCAGGGGCAGGCTTTTGCTCTTGCCAGGTACCATAACGCATAGGTGTAGCAGAAGAACCTATAAAATCAATAGTATAGGTTGCTTGCTTTTTTTTGTTTTGGCTTTGCCCTTGCATACAAAAAAATAATAAAGAAAAAACTAATATATGCAAAAGACCGGAATATAATAAAGATAAAGGCATAAAAAATTATCTCTTTTCTAAAACTCCGATACCAAGTTTGGCTGCGCCAAGTTTTTTTGCTGTATCAAAAACCGCGACCACTTGTTCAATAGGAACGGACTTATCAGCTTGGACAAGGATTGTTTTTTCGCGGGAACGGCCAAGGCGCAAAGTTAATTCTTCAGTTAAATTATTTAAAGAGGTTTGCCTATCCATAACAAAAATTTTGCCTTCTTTATTTATTTCTATACGAACGACATTATCCTCGCTTATTTTATTAACGGAAGAAGCCGCGGGCAAATCCACATTAAGTTGGCTTTGCACAATAAAAGGCGTCATAACCATAAAAATTATAAGCAAAATTAAAGTGATGTCTATAAAAGGCACCATATTAATTTCGCCCATAAGGCCTTTTGTTTCAAGGCGGTTTTTCATAGGGCTTTTTCCTTAGTTAATTCTGCAGAATTTTGCGTTTCCTGTTGTGGAACATATAACTTGGCTGAAATAACTTCCTGTGCCATATATTGAAGGTTCTTTGCAAAGAAGTTTACTTTGCTTAAAAAATAGTTATAAGCAATCAAAGCAGGCACTGCCACAAATAAACCGGCCGCCGTGTTTACCAAAGCCTCAGAAATACCTTTTGCTACGACAGAAGGCCCCGCTCCGCTGATATTTGCCAAATCACTAAAAGCGCGCATAACGCCAAGCACCGTGCCAAATAAACCAATAAAAGGCGTTGTGCTGGCAAGCGTAGCTAAAACGGATAATTTGCGCGATAAAACGGCTGTTTCCCAGTCAATAATAGAATCAGCTAAATCATTAAGCTGGGCAATATCGTTTTTATCAGATTTAAGTAAATTAACAATTAATTTTGAAGCCGCCGTATTAGCATAACCTTTTTTACGGCAAGCATCTAAAATTTTATTAAAATTGCGCGCCGGCAATTGATAGCGCACATAGTCCATAAGTTTGCGTGAGCGGTTTATATTCTTTCTGTATTTCAAAAATCTTTCTATCATAACAGCAATAGAATAGACCGACAAACAACATAGTAAAATTAAAACCGGTCCGCCTGCTTTTAGTAATTCCTTTATACTGCCCATTTGGGTAAAATCCATAAAATACTTCCTCCTAAATAACTTTTAATAATAACAAAATCCATAAAATTATATTCGTAATAATACCTGCCAAAACATCATCTAAAACTATGGCAATTCCATCTATATAATACTTTTCTTTTAAAGCTAAAGGCAAATTTTGACCAAAACTTTCGGCCCGTTTAATAAAAGCAGGTTTTGCCGTATCAAAAAATCTAAAAATTATAAAGGCAAGCAAAATTACCCAAAATTGACGAGGCAAAAAAGCCATAGCTGTAAAAAAACCGGCAATTTCATCTATAATAATTTTGGGGTTATCTTTTACTCCCTCGCCAAAGTCAACTTGTTGGGAAACATAAACACTAAACCCAATAAATACCAAAAGACAAATAAAATAAGGCAAAGAACTAGCCGGCATAAATAATAAAAATAAAATAAGCCCCTCAAAAGTGCCTAGCAAACCAGCCCCGGTATTTTTTCTGTTTTTTAAAATTGCCGTAGGTAAATAACTGATATACGAACCGGTTGCAAAAAATTTAAAAAAATTATTATTCATTTACGGGCAAACTCCAAGATTCTTTTAACATTTCCCAGTTGTTTTTAAGATAAGTTATGGCACTTAAACAGGTTATTATTGCTGTGATAACAGTTATTGGGTAAACTAAAACTTTTAAGATATAATAAATATAGCACATATACCACTGGAAAGTTCCGCTTGTTAACTGCATTAAAGCATAAATATCAGCAATAAAAAATATCACGCCAAGAGCAATAAGTTGAAAAGTTGTTTTAAATTTACCCCAGCGTTCAGCTGCCAAAACCTTATTATTTAAAGCGGCAAGAACCCTTAAAGTTGAAACCATTAACTCCCTTAAAATTATAAAAAATACCGCCCAAACAGGAACATCCAAATAAGCTATCTCGGTAAAAGCAAAGAAGGCCGCACCAACAAGTATCTTATCAACAAAAGGATCAACTATTGCGCCAAAGGGAGTATATGAGTTGGTGCTCCGGGCAATTTTGCCATCCACCCAATCGGTAGAGGCTGCAAAAGCAAAAATCAAAGAAGCGCAAATTAATGTTATTGGGGTTTGCACAATCATAAGCAAGAACATAATGATTGCAAGGGCTGCTCTTACAAGGGTAATTTTGTTTGGTAAAGTCATTTTTCTTTTCATTTTAAACTCTCTTTTTTATTTAATTTTATTTCGTTTAAATTTGTAGTTGTTTTAACGCCTTGGCTTTCTAAAATTATATTAGTAGGAAAACTTTTTTCGTCAAGAACAAAGGTTAACTCATAAGTATCCTGCTCGTTTTGGCCTTCTAAAACAAGAAGATATTTTTTATCTTCCTCTTTAAAGTTTTTTACTTTATGTTCTTTTAAAATTTGGGCATAATTGCCAAAATCAAAAAGGGCTTTGTTTGTTTGCGCCTGCTGCCAGGTTTGCCAGGGGCTTGTGGTAATTAAATTACCCTGGGGGTCAAAAATTTTAATTATTTCTTTATCGGTAAAAGCTCTTTGAATAAGTTTGCCGTTTTCATAAGTATCTAAAATTAAATTTTGCCCTTCTTTTGTAAGGGTGCCGGTGCTGGAAGAAATTAAAATATCTTCAAAAAAAGTTGCCTGATCAAAGGAAACAAAAAGATTATTTATATTTTTATCCCAAGCGGCAAAAGCTGTTAAAACCTGCTCTTGCGTTTTGGCTAGGGCAGTTAAAGAAAATAAAAATAAAATGCAAGTTAAAAAAAGTTTATTTATAAACGCTTTCATATTCTTCCTCCGCCGGAGAATTTTGAAGAGCCTGCAACTGCTGTTCTATAAGGTCATAGTGAATTTCCCACCTGTTAGAACCTTCCGGTTTAGATATAAAGCCTTTCATTTCAAGCACACTTAAAATGTTTGAAGCGCGCGCACTAGAGCCAAAATTGGCTTTTAAAATATCTTGTGAAACACGGCGTCTTTGTAAAATCAAATTTAAAGCCTGGAGCATTTCTTCCCTAGAAGTGCCAATACCTTGAGGAGGGCGCATACCTTCTTGCGTTTGTTCCGGCGGAACTTGAACAGGATAATCAGGCGCACCCTGGGCGCGCAAGAAATCTGCTACTTTAGTTATTTCTTCTTCTGAAATATAAGCACCTTGTATGCGTTTTGGTTTAGGATCAGAGATACCTAAATAAAGCATATCGCCTTTACCAAGCAAGGTATCTGCGCCGTTTGCATCAAGCACGACTCTTGAGTCAATTTTAGAAGTAACCTGCAAAGCAATTCTTGAAGGTAAATTTGCCTTAATAACACCCGTAATAACATTTGTTGAAGGGCGCTGGGTGCATAAAATTAAGTGAATACCCAAAGCGCGCCCCATCTGCGCAAGGCGTTGGATAGAGTCTTCAATAGCGGCTTTTGTTTGAAGCATTAAATCGGCCATTTCATCAATAATTACAACGATATAAAAGGCTTTTTCTTCCTTATTTTGCTCTGCCCAAGCATTGTAGGATTCTATATTTTTGACTTTGGCAATTTCAAAAATTTTCATACGCTTTTCCATAACTTTTACTAAGGCTTGCAAACTTTTAACTGCGCCTTGGGCATCTTTAACAACATTGACATCTTCGCAAGGAACTTTCGGATCGTAAAGGTGGGGTATGCCTTCGTATAAAGTTAACTCAACTCTTTTTGGATCAATAAGTAAAAATTTAATTTCATCGGGTTTGGCGCGATATAAAAGCGAAACTATCATTGAATGCACGCAAATACTTTTACCGCTGTTTGTAGCCCCGGCAATTAAAACATGGGGCATTTTTTCTATAACGGAAACGGCCGCATCGCCTTGTGCATAACGGCCAAGCGCAACGGTAGTTTTATATTTAGAATTAATAAAAGCAGGGTCTTGCAAAATTTCACGCATGGTTACCATAACGGGCTTATCATTAGGTATTTCAAAACCAACGGCATCTTTACCTGGAATCGGGGCTTCAACACGGATACCTCTAGCTTTCATAGCAAGCGCAATATCATTTGAAATAGAAACTATTGAACTGATTTTTACACCGGGGCCGGGTTTAATTTCATAGCGCGTTACAACAGGCCCAGGGGCAACCCCTGTTACAGAAGCCTCTATATCAAAACTTTTTAGGGTTTCTTCCAATTTTTTGGTGGAGGCGGCAATTTCCGAGTCGCTCGGGCCGATTATATTGTTTTGTGTCGGCTCTCTAAGCAAATCAAGCGGTGGCAAAACAAATTCTATTGCTTCCTTTTTTTCTTCTGATTTATCTGTTTTATCTTCCTTTGGTTGTTGTTCTTGTTTACGGGGTAAAGTTATCATTTGGGCAACAGGACGGCTGATTTTAGGCATAGATTTATGTTCTTCTTGCTCTTCTGCTTCTTCCTGCTCTTCGGCAACAACTCTTCTAGGGGCATTTTTTGCGGCAAGTTCTTCTCTTTCTTTTTCTTC
>JAFQAA010000047.1 GCA_017417005.1 Elusimicrobiaceae bacterium
AGAG
This sequence comes from Elusimicrobiaceae bacterium, assembly GCA_017417005.1. GTDB lineage: Bacteria > Elusimicrobiota > Elusimicrobia > Elusimicrobiales > Elusimicrobiaceae > Proelusimicrobium. The sequence continues at coordinate 5 of JAFQAA010000047.1, forward strand.
GAAATGAAAATTATGGTTGATGTCGTTGATAAAATTAAAGTTAATTATGTAGAGGAAAAAGAAAATAAGGAACTTTTGGAAAATGCCTAAACCGGTATGGTTAGAGGGCTTGACGAATTTTCTGACTTCCTTGTAAAAAAAGAGATGAAGCCCATGCAAGAAGAAACAAGAGGAGAATTTGGCGGAGTGGGTATGCGTCTTGATGCTTCTAAAAAAGACAGATTAATTATTACAACGCCTATGCCAAATACGCCTGCTTATAAAGCTGGTATTGAGCCCGGCGATGAAGTTTTAAAAATTGATGATAAACTTGTCAAAGATATGACAAATAACGAAGCCGTTGAAGCCCTAAGAGGTATGATAGGAACAAATGTTAAAGTTTTAATTGAAAGAACCTCTAAAGACGGCAAAAAAGAACAAAAAACTTTTACCTTAAAAAGAACAAAAATTGTTCCACAGGTTATTTACGAAAAAATGCTTGATAAAGAAATCGGCTATATTTATGTGCAAGATTTCTCTGGGCATACAAGCCAAGATTTCCAAAAAGCCTTAGAAAAACTTAAAAAACAAAATATGAAAGCCCTTGTTTTAGACTTACGCTTTAACCCGGGCGGTCTTTTGGATAGCGCGGTTGATATGGTTAAAATGTTTGTGGGGGAAAATAAACTTATTGTTTATACAAAAGGCAGAAATCCGGAATATTTTAAAGAATATAAAAGCGTTGCAAAAGCAAAATATGCGGATTTGCCAATAGTTCTATTGGTAAATGAAATGTCCGCTTCAGGAAGTGAAATTGTTGCCGGTGCTTTACAAGATCACAAGCGTGCTTTTTTAATCGGGGCAAGAACTTTTGGCAAAGGCAGCGTTCAGCAAATAATGAATATTGATGGCGGCGCCGGTTTAAAATTAACCGTTGCAAGATACTATACGCCTCTAGGCCGTATGATACACAAAAATTTTAAAGCAAAAAATCCTGATGAAACCGGCGGCATTGTGCCTGATATGGAAGTAGCATTTGATATCAATAAATCTCATAAAGCAGTTTTATATGAAACAAATTTAATTTACTCGCCTTCTAAAAAAACTATTTCACACGATGAAAGTTTAAAAGTGCAAGATATTGTGCTTGATAGAGCAGTTGAAATTTTAAAAGCCCGCAAAAGTCTTGGCGCACTTGCTGCTTTTAGCGACGAGCAAAAAGAATTAAAGGAAAAAGAATCTAAACAAACAATAGAAATATAATTTGGAGTTTTACTTTGAAAGACTTTTATATTTTAGGTATTGAAAGCACTTGTGATGAAACTTCTGCTGCCTTACTAAAAAACGGGCAGGAAGTTGTTTCAAATGTTATTTACAGCCAAATTGAACTGCATAAAAAATATGCCGGTGTAGTGCCGGAACTTGCAAGCCGCGCCCATGCGGCAAAAATTGCAAGCGTAATAAGTTCTGCCTTAGGCAAAATTATACCGGATTATATAGCTTTTGCAAACGGGCCGGGTTTGCCCGGTGGGCTTTTGGTTGGCTCTATTGCGGCTCAAACTTTGGCTTTGCTTTACAAAAAGCCTCTTATACCTGTTAATCACCTTGAAGGGCACCTATTTGCTTGCGAACTAACCGGAACGCCAAAAATTGACCCTTTAAAATTTCCTTTGGTGTCTTTAATTGTTTCCGGCGGACATACGGAACTTTGGCTGGTTAAAAATTACGGCGTCTATAAACAACTTGGCAAAACGCGCGACGATGCAGCAGGCGAGGCTTTTGATAAAGTTTCAAAACTCCTTGGCCTTGGCTACCCGGGCGGGCCGCAAGTTTCAAAATGGGCTTTACAAGGGGATAAAAATAAAATAAAATTTCCAAGACCTTTTATGCCCGGCACTTTTGAGTTTTCTTTCAGTGGCCTTAAAACTGCCGTTAGCTATTACTTAAGAGATAATAAAAACGCTAACAAAGCAGATATTTGTGCGGCTTTCCAAAGTGCTGTTGTAGAAACTTTAGTTAAGAAAACTCTTGAAGCCGCCAAAAAATATAAGGTCAAAACTATTGCCGTTGGCGGCGGCGTTGCGGCAAATAATGCTTTAGAGGATCTTATGAAAGAAAAAGCCCAAAAAGCAGGCCTTACGGCGCGCTTTGTTAGAAAAGGTCTTTCCTCCGATAATGCCGCTATGATTGCGCTTGCGGCTTATAAAAAGATACAATTTAAGGCAAAACAAGGTAAAATAAATATAGACCCTAATATGATTGTAAGGAGCTGGAATAAATAAATGCTTTTTTGGATAATGCCCGATAATGCGGAAAGAACGCAAAATATAATGGAAGATTTCCTTAAAGATTTTAAAAAGGAAAATCCTTCTATTGATATTGAAATAAAAGTTATAAACCGCGCAACTTTATGGAATAATATTTTTTCTCTTCGTCATTTAATCCGTGCAGGTAAAGGCCCGGATCTTATTGCTATGCCACATTATTGGACGGAACTTTTAATAAAAGCCGATGTTCTAGTAAATCTTACCGAATTTGATAAAACCTTTAGAGTTGATAATTACCTTGAGATTTTGCATCCGCATTGTTATAAAAAGGGAACTAGCGATATTTACTCTATTCCCTGGTGGTTTGATATTACGGCTTTACATTATAGGGAAGACCACCTTTCCCAAATAACCTCTGCCCCACAAGAACTTTTAAGCACCTGGCAAGGTATGCTAGAGGCCTGCAAAATGTTAAAAGAAAGATTTTCCGATGTAGAAGGCTACTTTCCTATGCAAAACAGCGATTGGCGCGGCTCTTTATCCCACAGGGCTGTTTTGCCTTGTATTTGGAGTAAGGGCGGTTTTTTGATGGACGAGAAGGAAAACCTTTCCGGTTTTAATATCGCCCAAACCAGACAAGGTATTGAAGACTTCGCGCAACTCGCCCTAAAAGGCTATATGCCCATTTTACGCGAAAGAAGTTCCCTAGGCACGATATCATCAGGCTATGCCAGTATGATTATGACGCGCCGCCAAGGTATTGCTATGTTTGAAGGCCAAAAAGCCAATTTTGAAGTTAAAACTTTGCCTATCCCTAAAACAGGGGATAATTATGTAAACTATCTTGACGCAACAAACCTTGCCCTAATTAAAGGGGAACATCAACAAGAAGCCTCCCTTTTACTTAAATGGCTAACCTTGCCGGAAAATCAAATAAAATATTCTGCTTTAACAGAAGTTTTCCCGTCTTTAGAAGCAAGTTTTGAAAACTTTTTAATATCTTCTCCTGCGCGCGTTCAAAATTACACAAAAATTCTTTCTACAGCAAGAACTTTGCCAAGTCATATTGCAAGCGGAACTTTAATGGAAATGCTGGGCGAAGTTATGACAAAAACTTCAAGCGATATCGTAAAAAATAGTTATAGCATAACTAACTTAGAAGAACTTTTGCTTAAAGAACAAAAAGAAGCAGACGATATTTTAAGTTTATATAGAGAGTAGCCCTTATGCTAAGAACCCAGTTATTATATGATTTTTACAGAAAAATGTCGCAAAGGTTTTATTCCTTTGAAGATCTAATGAGCCACGCTTTACCCATAATGGCAGAGTATCTGGATGCTCAAAGAGTATCTTTTTTTAATTGGGATGAAGATAAATCTATTATTTCTTTACAGACAACCTCTTTAAATGGCGAGATTTTTGCCTTGCAGGAAAATATTTTTGTTGATAAAAACTCTGCTGAAATTGCAAAATTTTTACAAGATGGACTAATGGATTCACCAACTTTAGATTATCCTGCTATTTACGCCCTTGTTAAATGGAGAACCCCGCTTGAAAGTTTAAAAGCCCTTACCTCCGGCCAGCAAATGCGCAGCCGCTACGGCGTTTTAAGAATTGAAAGATTTAAAAAAAATAAAGTGTTTACCCAAAGTGATAAGCAAATTATCCTGGGGCTTTGTAGCGAGCTTTCTTCAAAAATTAATGTTATTGAAATTGATTCCTACCATATGTCCCAGCTGGAACGCGCAAGAGCTTTAAACGGGTTAGCAAAACTTTTTGCAAGTTCTTTAAGGCTTGCCGATAGTTTAAAAGAAATTTTAAAAAGCATACAAAACACTTTCCATTTTGACAGAACTTCAATGTATCTTTTAGACCCCAAAACCCAAGTGGTTAACGAGGCTTACAGCGCAGATCTTTCAGGAGAAGTAAAAAATATTGATGTATCCAAAAATATCCACCACGCTTTTGCGCCGCGTTGCCCGGGGGGCGAATATGTCTGCCCTTTAATTACAAGTTCTGATATCGTTTTATCTTTGCCTTTAAGTATGCAGTCAAACAATCTTGGTTGGCTGGTTTTTGATAATATGCTTTCCCGCGCAAAAATATCACAAGAAGATATTTTATCTTTAAAACAATTTTCCACGCAAATTGCCCTTGCTATTGATAATGCAAGACTTTTTGAAAAAGTGCAAGAACTTTCCAATTACGACGAATTAACAAAACTTTGTTTAAGAAGATTTTTTAATGAAAATCTTTCCCAGGAAATTTACCGCTCGCAAAGGTTTAATTTGACCCTTGCTATAATCTTGCTTGATATTGACCATTTTAAAACTATTAACGATACTTACGGCCATATTTTTGGCGATGAAGCCTTAAAGGAAGTCAGCAAAGTTATAAGAACAAGTTTAAGACAAACGGATATTCCTTGCCGCTATGGCGGGGATGAAATTATTATTATGCTGCCGCGCACTACTGCCGAAGAAGCCAAACATATCGCCAAAAGGCTTTGCCAAAAAGTAAAAGATATCAAAATGAACCCGGAACTGACTAAAGGCCAAGAGGTTCACTTATCTATCAGCCAGGGTATAGCGGTTTATCCTTATGATTCCCAGGACCAAGCCGACCTTATCCATTGTGCCGATGAAGCCCTTTACTCCGTAAAAGAGGGGGGCAGAGGTTTTTGGGCAAGTTTTGGCGATATAAAAAACAATTTAAAAAATAAAAAAGAAGAAAAATAAATCTTTTTGTTAAAATAAAAAATTCCCGCAAAACTCTTTAGGTTTATGCTCTTGATTATATTTCGCTTTAATGTTATCATATAAGTAATAATTATTTAACGGAGGCAGTAAAAATGTCAACCAAAGCATATCTGCAAGGTATCCTAGAACAAGTTGCAAAAAGAGATCCGGCAGAGCAATTATTCCAACAAGCAGTAAAAGAAGTTATTTCCACTTTAGAGCCTATTTTAGAGGCCCAACCAAAATACCAAAAATACGCTATTCTTGAAAGATTAGTTGAACCCGAAAGAATTATAACTTTCCGCGTGCCTTGGTGCGACGATAAAGGCAATATCCGCGTAAACCGCGGCTATAGAGTGCAGTTTAACAGCGCAATAGGGCCTTATAAAGGCGGTTGCCGCTTCCACGAAACCGTAACCTTAAGTATGCTTAAATTTTTAGGTTTTGAACAAACATTTAAAAACAGCCTTACCGGTTTACCTATGGGGGGCGGCAAAGGCGGTTCCGATTTTGATTACAGAGGTAAAAGTGAAATGGAAGTTATGCGCTTTTGCCAATCTTTTATAAATGAACTTTACCGCCATATTGGCCAGTTTACCGATGTCCCGGCGGGTGATCTTGGCGTTGGCGCAAGAGAAGTTGGCTATATGTTTGGTCAATATAAAAGATTAACCAATCAATTTGTAGGCGTGTTTACAGGCAAAGGGCCAAGCTTTGGTGGCAGTCTTATTAGACCGGAAGCAACCGGCTACGGCGTTGTTTACTTTGCCGAAGAAATGCTCAAACGCGTTAATGAAAGCATTAAAGGCAAAAATTGCATTATTTCAGGCACGGGTAATGTCGGTATTCACACGGCTGAAAAAATTATGCAGCTTGGTGGCAAAGTCATCGGGTTTAATGATTATGACGGCGCCGTTTATGATAAAGACGGCCTTGACGCTGAAAAAATCGCTTTCCTTAAAGATTTGGTTTTTGTTAAAAGAGCAAGCCTTAAAGAATATGTAAAAAAATATACTAAAGCAGAATTCCACGAAGGCAAAAAATCTTGGTTTATACCTTGCTTTGCAGCTTTCCCAACAGCTTGCGAAAACGAGCTTAAACTTGAAGATGCCCAAACTCTTGTTAAAAATGGCGTTAAACTTGTTTGCGAAGGCGCAAATATGCCTTGCACGCCGGATGCGGTGGAACACTTCCAAAAATCAGGCGTTTTATATGCTCCGGGCAAAGCAGCAAATGCCGGCGGCGTGGCCGTTTCCGGTTTAGAAATGACGCAAAACTCTATTCGCTTATCTTGGACAAAAACAGAAGTAGAAGAGCATTTACACCAAATTATGATAAATATTCATAATTCTTGCGTAAATGCCGCAACAGAGTTTGGCAAGGCAGATGATTATTTGCTTGGCGCAAATATAGCAGGCTTTAAAAAAGTTGCCGATGCTATGATTGCCCAAGGCGTAATTTAAACTGAAAATACGGGCGGTTTAATGTGTGCTAAACCGCCCTAATTATTTAGAAAAAATAAAAATTATTATGGAACTATTTATTAATGTTGACGGCGGCAGCCGTGGAAACCCGGGGCCAGGTGCAAGCGGGTGGATTATTAAAGATAAAAATGGAAATATCCTAGTAAAAGAAGGTTTATTCTTTAAAGAATGTACTAATAACCAGGCGGAGTTTACCGCTTTAAAAATGGCCTTAAAAGCAGCAAGCGACTTTGGTAAATGTTCCTTAAATATCAAGGCTGATTCACAACTGATGGTGCGCCAATATCTTGGCGAGTATAAAATAAAAAACCCAGAACTTCAATTTTTAATGGGCGAAATTAAACAACTTGCCGCTAATTTTAAACAAATAGTAATTAACCATGTTCCGCGCGAACAAAATAAAGAAGCCGATGAAATTTGTAATATTATTATGGATAGGGCTTTAAAAAATGTCCCTATAAAACCTGTTTTAACTTCTGACTTACCTAAACAGGAACCGGCTAAAGAAATTAAAAAAACAGAAACAAAACTACCACCAAAAGAAGAAAAACTTGAAGAACCCAAAAAACTTCAACCGGCCGTTATAAAAAAAGCTGTAAAAAAGAGCGCGCCTAAAAAAGAAACAAAAAAAGTAAAAGCGGAAAAAGACCCCATTTTTACCAAAACAAACACCGCCAAAAAAGCAAAAAAAACCGGCCTAAAAAAACCCGTTCAGCTTGAATTATTTGATAAAATATAAGTATGGGCTGGGAAATCGCTCCCACACTTTGTGTGGGGGAGGAACTTCCGGACTCCCAGGGCAAAAGCGCCGTATGAAAATGCGGGAGGGCAGGGCCATATTACCCTGTTCGACGGAAAGTGCAGCAGAAAATATACCGCCTGTTTTTAACAGGTAAGGGTGAAATGGCGGTGTAAAAGACCACCGCATAAAGAGTAATCTTTATGGCAAGGCAAACCCCGCTTGGAGCAAGGCCAAAGATGCCGATGCAGGGCCCCTGCGTTAAGGTAAAGTAGGCCGCTTAGACAAATGATTTCCGGCTTTAGTTTTTGCTAAAGCAACAGAATCCGGGGTATAAGCCCATAAACTTTAATACACCTATGTGGAGGGGGAATTATGTTGCAACATTATATTGACGAAGATGGAAATTTAAAAAGAATTAAAGATAGAATAGCTGCTGCTATTATTGCCTTTGGTATGGGCTTTTTTGGTATGCACAAATTTTATCTTGGTAAATGGGGTTGGGGACTGATTTATTTACTTTTTTCCTGGAGCGTGATACCTTTGATTGTAAGCGTGGTAGAAGGCATAAATTACCTCTTAATGAGTGATGAAGAATTTGATTTTAAATATAATAATTAAGGAGAACTTTTATGTTTGAAAATTTATTAAAAAAACTTGATAACTTTTTAAAGAAATCAGGCGAAAAAAAGCCCTGCTGTTGCGGGCAATGCAAATGCTCTAAAAAGGAAAAAGAAAACAAAGAAAACAAATAAAGAAGGAGGGTAAATATGCATTCTTTATTTAATCTTCTTTTAAGTGCGCTTGGACTTGATACAACCACACGCGCCGGTAGTGCTTTATTATTTTTTGTGGCAGATTCTGTTAAAGTTCTGCTAATCTTATTTATTGCAATCAGCACAATCGGTGTTTTAAGAAGTTATGTTTCAAAAGAAAACATTCAAAAATACCTTGGGGGAAAACATAAATTTATCAGCAGTTTTGCTGCTGCTTTGTTTGCCATATTTACGCCGTTTTGCTCCTGCTCTTCTATACCTATATTTTTAAGTTTGGTTAAAATGCGTGTGCCTTTTGCTTCGGCGATATGTTTTCTTGCGGTATCGCCTTTAGTTAATGAATATCTTGTTGTGCTTATGCCAAATTACTATGGTCTGCCAATAGTAATAATTTATATTTTAGGGGGCATTTTTCTTGGTATGAGCGTTGGCTGGATGCTTGAAAAAATGGGTATGGAAAAATATTTAGAACCTGCTTTTCTTGAAGGCGAGCCAGATTTTCAAAACTTTCCCACTTTTAAAAGCCGCCTGAATTTTGGGTTAAATGAAGGTAAAGATATTGTTAAACGCTTGTGGATATGGATACTTTTAGGCGTGGGCGTGGGAGCCATAATACACGGCTATGTGCCCGATAGTTATATAACAAAAGTTGTTAATGCAGGCGGAATTTTTAGCGTGCCGCTAGCAGCCCTTATTGGCGCGCCTGTTTATGGCAGTTGCGCCGGTGTTGTGCCTATTGCTTTAATCTTTTTTGGCAAACCGGTGGCACTTGGCACGGTGCTGGCGTTTTTAATGTCGGTATCGGCCATGAGTTTACCCGAAGCCGTTATTCTTAGGGGGGCAATGAAGTTAAAACTTTTGCTTACCTTCTTTGGTCTTGTTTTCCTTGGAATAATTTTGATGGGTTATTTTATAAATCTAGTTGCCCCGCTAGTAATATAATAAATTTTCAACTAGCTTTTCTATTTCATTACTTTAACCCTCGGGAATGACGAATATAACATTGCACAATATTTTTGCAAGGGTTTTGGATATAGTTTTAATTAGTTTTTTCTATAAAGAAAAAACGATTTTAGAAATGAGGTATACCTTGAGCCAATGGCAGTCCCGCGTATCCGAAATTTCTAAAAAATTAAAAATAGCCCAAAAACTGATGCGAAAACTTATTTTGCGCCGTAAGATTTTAAAAGTTCGGCTGTTTTGGTGTGTCCGTTTCTTATAGCATAACTTAAAGCTGTTTTGCCGTCTATATCTTTAAGATTTACTTTTGCACCTTTTCTTAACAGATATTCAACACTATTATAGTGGCCTTCTTGGGCGGCGGCTATTAAAGCTGTTATACCATAATAACTTTGAATATTTAACTGGGCATAATTGCTAATTAAAATCTGAAGGATTTTATAATGGCCCTTGCTGGCAGCGATAATTAGCGGTGTTTGACCTGCCTCATCTTCGGCATTAACAGCTGCCCCTTTGGCAATTAAAAATTCTACTGCTCTTTCTTTACCAGCTTCTACGGCATACATTAACGGAGTATAACTAAAATCGCCTTTATATTCAATAAGTTTTGCATTTTTTTCAAGTAAAACTGATATTGATTCAAGGGCATCATTTTGGGCGGCAATACCTAAAATTGTTTCAGAAAAAGAACTTCTGTGTTCCACATTTGCGCCTTTATTAATTAA
>JAFQAA010000048.1 GCA_017417005.1 Elusimicrobiaceae bacterium
GAACACCCTGTTTTAGATTTGCTTTACCGACCTAATCATTTTATGAGCGGCAGAAGTTTGCGCCAGTGGATAATTGCAAGTTTGGAACTTACAGGAAACGCTTATGTCTTGAAAGATAAACTAAACTCCCGGGGAGAACCTCGTGAACTTTTCCCCTTGCTTAGCCAACTAGTAGAAGTTATCCCCGGTAAATCGCCGGAAGAACCTATAGTCGGTTATAAATATAGGGCAGGCGCAAAAACCGCTTATTATAAAGCAAGCGATATTATCCATTTTAAATATTTTAATCCTTTTGACTTCTTTTACGGACTATCCCCTTTGGCTGCCGCAAGAAAAAGTATTGAAAATTTGGATAAAGCCGAAACTTATAACCGCGCTTTTTTTGATAATTGCGGCACTTTAAGCGGCATTTTATATACGGAAGGCAAACTTGACGAACAAAGCCGCACCCGTATAATAAACGCTTGGAACAGCAAATACCGCTCAGCTGCAAAAGCCCACCAAGTTGCCCTTTTGGAAGGCGGTTTAAAATGGCAAAACACAGCCCTTAGCCAAAAGGATATGGATTTTATTTCTTCTATGCAATTAAGCCGGGAAACTATTTTGGCTGTTTTCCATGTTCCGCCGGCTCTTGTTGGTGTGTTTGAACATTCCCCTCAGTTTACCACAAAAGAACAGCAAAGAATTTTTTGGCAAACATGTATCCACCCAAAACAAACTTTAATGCTTGAAACTTTAACCGAATTTTTGCTGCCCCATTTTGATCCTTCTTGCACTATGTATTTTGATAAAGATATCAGCAATATTTCCGCCTTAAAAGAAGATGAACTTGCCCGCGCCCAAGCCGCAAAACTATACTTTGAAATGGGCTTTAGCAAAAACGAAATTATCACCGCCCTTGGCTTACCTCTTAGCCCGGCAAAAAATAGAAAAGGAGAAAAAATAAAATGAACTATCTTATAAAAGGAACTTCTAAAAAACCTGCTTTTAAAATACTTGCCTTAAAAGAAGCCCAAATAAAACAACAAGATGAGTTTTTGTTTATAGAAGGTTATGCGAACACAAAAAATATTGCCGATAGATACGGCGATATCCCAACAATCTATCCACAAAAACGAAATTATGTTTACGACTTAACAGAATTTAAACAAAACCCTGTTTTATTAATAGACCATATTAATCGCTTAGATCATCTTGCCGGGTCGGTTGTGGAAATTTACGAAGATCAAAAGGGCCTTTATTTTAAAGCCCTCTTTTCCGCCTCTAATCACCCGACTATTGCCCACGCAAGACAAATTTATAAAGAAGGCCATGCAAAAGGTATTAGTATTGCGGGGCGCTTCCACTATGAAAATCCGCAAAATCCAAACCAACTTACCTTGGCTGAAATTTATGAAATTAGTTTAGTTGCTATCCCAGCTGACCCAAGAAGTCTAGCTCACCCAACGGAAGAAAAAGAAAATTCTTCTGCTTTAAAAGAGGAAATTGATTCTTGGCTAAAAGAATTGCGTAAAAATTAAATTCTTAGTATGGGCCAATAGACCTAGAGGTATCTAGGCCCATTGGCCCTTGTGTTATATTTACCACATATCTATAATATAATTAAGTGGAGGAATATATAATGAAAAGAATATTAACTTTAGCAGTAATGCTCTTTACGCTTGTGCCTTTAAACGCTTTGAATTTAACCGAAGTTTTAGAAGATAAAAATTTATCAAAGCAGGTAAACTCTGTCTTGCAGGAAGCTTTGCAATATAATAATACCGGTTATGATATAATAGGTTTGCTTTATGCAGGGCCGGCTACTTTAAAAAACGGAGCAAAAAAACTTAACCTATATAATCTTACTCTTACTCAAGAGCAAGGCTATATAAGTTATAAACTTACCACAGATAAAAACTTTGACTCTTTTTCTTTAGAAGTTGTAGGTCCTGAAGAAATAACCCCAGATCCTCATAGAACAAATTATTACTACATCATACTGAGATTATTTAAGGACAAAAAACTTGTTATAGAAAAAGGCCTAGAGGCAATAGAACTTCAAAATGCAGGCTTAAATGAAGAAGGCATTTTTAACACAAAATATGCCGTAAATGCCGTATATAAAAAAGGGCAATCTTATATTTTAGATCAAGAACCCAACACTTGCGGCAAAAGGATTTTAATTGGAACGGAAAAAGAAATTAAAACCACCTATCAAACCCACTCTGTAAAAGACCATTCCCCCGATTGCCTAGACCACAACCATTGCGACTGCCCTGTAAAAACAACCATAACTTCAACAGCAGTTTATCCGCAGGAAAAATCTTTTATCTTTAAAACCAACCAATGTATAAAAGATAGCTCTTGTGCTTGCCCCAAATATGTTATGTATATTTAGATAATAAATCTCTTAAAAACCCGCTTTATTAAAAGCGGGTTTTTTATTTTAAAATTGACTTCCCCGTCTGAAATTTGCTATATTTTTATTAGAGAGCCGTTTAAAATTATCAAAATTAAACGCTCTATATGCAAACAGAAAAACTTGCCAAACAAAATTTTCTAAACATCTTACAAAAATCTTTAACCCTAACCCAAGCACTTGAAGAAAGTACCCTAGACCAAGGCGACCTTTGCCGTTTTTTAATTGAAGATAAAACCTTCCAAAAAAATTTTGACAAAATCATAAATCTTAAACTTGAACTTGCCTTGCTTGAAAGCGCTTTAAAATCTAAAGCAGCAGGTATTTTATCTTTTTCTCTAATAAACCGCCTGCCAAAAAAATATAATAAAACAAAGAAGGAAGAAAAACTTTCTTCCCAAACACCCGCCCCAACAAAAATCATTTACTTTGAAGAAGATTCTTTTACCGAGGATAAAAATGCCTAATTTACTAAAAATAAAAGTAAGCAAAGTGTTTGTGCAAACAATAAAGGCAAATAGTAAAATTGTTTTAAATATCGGCGGGGCAAGAAGCGGCAAAAGTTATGCTCTAGCGCAACTTTTAATTATGAAAGCCCTTAATTACCCAAACCTAAATATCGGTATTGCCCGCAAAACTATGCCTGCTTTAAAAATGACGGCTAGACGCCTTGTTATAGACTTGCTTAAACAATATAATCTTTTTCAAACTAATTGTTTTAATAAAACGGAAAATTACTATCAGTTAAACAAAAGTCGTTTGCAGTTTTTTTCGCTTGACGACCCGGAAAAAATTAAATCAACAGAGTTTAATTATTTATGGCTTGAAGAAGCAACCGAGTTTGCCTATCAAGATTATTTAGTGCTTTTAACCCGCCTTTCCGCACCCGCGCCTAAAGGGCTAAAAAACCAAATGTTTTTAACTTTAAACCCAACGGATATAAACTGCTGGATAGCAAAATATCTACTAAACCAAAAAGAAGTTGAAATTATAAAGAGCACTTATAAAGATAATAAATTTTTATCAAAAGATTATATTGAAACTTTACTTTCTTTAAAAAATTATAATCAGCAGGCTTATAAAGTTTTTGCCCTTGGTCAGTGGGGCTCAAGTGAAACTTTAATTTATACAAACTGGCAAATGTCCCAGCAAGAGCCGCCTTCTTATGAGGAAGTTTTTTGGGGGCTTGATTTTGGCTTTAATAACCCAACAGCTTTAGTTAAAATTTATTTAAAAGACCAAATTTATTTTATAGAAGAAAAACTTTATAAAACGCGTTTAACAAACACTTTGCTAATAGAAGAATTAAAAACTTTAATACCCGAGCAAGAGCGAACCCAAACAATTTACGCCGATAGCGCCGAACCCGATAGAATTGCCGAAATTTCCGCCGCCGGTTTTAATATTATCCCGTCTTTAAAAAATGTTTTAGACGGCATTATGTTTGTTAAAAGTTGCACTTTAAATATTATAAAAGAATCGCCAAATTTGGTTAAAGAAATACAAAGCTACTCTTGGAAAACAGCCCCAAACGGCCAACTCAGCGAAGAACCTATAAAATATAATGATCACGCCCTTGATGCTTTGCGCTATGCTTTATACACACACAAAACAAGTCAAGGGCGTGAGGTTCAAATAAGTTTTATTTAACTTTGTTAAACTCTTCTTCTTCGCCGCCAAGGGCAACAGATATCCCCGCTGCTTTATAATCTTTCATAGCAAGGTCTTCTCTGCCAAGTTCGGCATAAGCGCCAGCCCTTTGGCTATAAACAGCAGCCGAAGGAACAATTTTTAAAGCTTTGGTGTAAGTATCAACTGCTTTTTGAAATTCTTTTTTAGAATAATAAATACCCCCCAAAGTTGTAAGAGCAGCAACATTTGTGGGATTTGCTTTTAAGGCTTCATTAACATAAGTTAAGGCTTTATTATAATCGCCTTTTGCGGCATAAGCAGCACCCAAAGCGGAAATAATTTCGCTTCTCTTATCGCCTGCTTTATAGAGTAGTTCAAAATATTTTATTGCCTCATCATAATTGCCCTGCTCGTACAATACGGCCCCCATTGTGCCATAAGCGCTAACAGCATTAGGATCGGTTTTTAAAGCCTGTTCGGCACTATCCCAAGCGGCTTTTAAATTGCCTTTTCTATAATACATATCACTCTCGGCCAAATAATCATTTGCGGTTTTGGGTCCGGTGGCACAAGCAGCTAAAAATAAAACTGCAAGTAAAATATATCCTTTTTTCATAAATCCTCCTTTTTTGAATACTATACCAAATTTTGTTAAAATAAAAAATATGGAAAATAATTTATCAGTCTTTTTAATAACCAAGCAAGAAGGGGCAAATTTGGATAAATGCCTTTCTAGCGTCCAAGAGATTGCCGGCGAAATTATTATTGTTGACAGCGGTTCAACAGATAACACTTTAGAAATTGCAAAAAAATACGGGGCAAAAATTTTTCATAAAGATTTTGTTTCTTTTACGGAGCAAAAAAATTTTTCTCTAGAAAAATGCTCTTTACCCTGGGCCTTAAATTTAGACGGAGATGAGTATTTAACCCCAGCCCTTGCTAGTGAAATTAAAAACACTTTAAGTAAAAAAGCTGATATTAATGGCTACTATTTAATAAGAAATAATGTTTTCCTTGGCCGTAAAATGAAGCATAGTGGCATTGCAAACGAAGCAAGATTGCGCCTTGTTAAAACAAAAAAAGCCAAATATGTCGGCGGATTTGTGCACGAAGAACTTATAGTTGAAGGCAAAACTTCAACCCTAAAAAATACTTTTATGCATAATACTTACATAAGTATAGAGCAGTATTTTGAAAAGTTTAACCGCTACTCAACTTTAGCTGCTTTAACTTTAAAACAAAAACACAAAAAGTTTAGTATTTTTCACCTTTTGCGCGCGCCTTTTGAATTTATAAAAATTTATTTTTTAAGACTTGGTTTTTTAGACGGACTACAAGGTTTCTTGTGGGCTTTGTTTAATGCTTGGTATAAAGTGGTAAAATACACTAAACTCTGGGATTTATCGCGTGAAAATAAAAACGCCAAATAAAATTTTACTTGTAATTATTAAAGATATGGGCGATGTTATTTTAACTGCGCCTATGGCGGAGGTTTTAAAATATAACTTCCCAAAAGCACAAGTGGATATTCTTGTTTCCAAGGTATGCGCGCCTGTTTTAAAAAATGCCCCTTATATAGATAATGTGATTATTTACGATAAAACAAAAGCTTTTAAGGAAATTTTAAAAGTGCGCGCCTTAAAATACGACTGGGTTATTGACTTTTTAAATAACCCAAGAAGCGCAATGCTAACAGCATTTAGCGGAGCCAAACTTAAAGCCGGGCTTGCAACAAATATCCACAAATTTTACGCTTATAATTTTTACCTTAAAAGACCTGAGGCAAATACCTATTCCTGTGATTTTAAGCTTGAAATGCTTAAACAACTCGGCATAAAATGGCCGCGCGCACACGCACCTTTGCCCGTTTATGATTTAACTAAAGAACAGCAAGAAAAATCTACACAAATTTACACAGAACTTGGCATTTTACCTGAAGAAAAACTTATCGGTTTTTACGCTACGCCAAAAGGCGAGGGCAGAAAATGGACTATTAAAAATTTTAGAAAAACAGCCCAACTTTTACACTCAAAATATAACGCTAAAATAATGATAGTTTGCGCCCCGTGGGAAAAAGACTATGCCCTAAAAATAAAAGAAGGTTTTGATTTTATTTACCTAAGCCCCTCAACTAAAAATTTAGAAGATATTTACCCAATTTTAAAACGCTTAAATCTTTTAATCAGCTGTTGCGGCGGCACAAAGCACCTGGCTTTAAGCCTTGGTGTGCCTACAATAACCCTACACTTTATTACAAGAAGAAAAGATTGGACACCCGTTTTTGATAAAAAACACCTCGGCCTGCAAGCCCATGTTTCTTGCTCGCCCTGCCGCAAAGATACCTGTGATAAAAATTATATTTGTAAAAATTCTATTACACCGGAGCAAGTTTTTAAAGCAGCGCAAAAAATTTTAGGTTAAGTAAAAATCAAAACTCCTAAAACGCAAAACTTTACTATTTTATTGCATTTTTTATTTTCTGCCGTCTAAAGATTTTTTACTCTTTTTCCCAGCAACAAAAAAGCCTGGCAAAAACAAAACTAATTGCTAAAATATAATTATGAGAACATTTATAATATTAATTATTTTAACCTTAATTTGTTTACCGCTTAAAGCAGAGGAAATACAACCCGGGGCCCAGCTTTCGCTGGAAGATTGTATTAATTTAACCCTTAAACATAATCCTTCTTTAAAAGCGGCCTCGTTAAATACGCAAGTTCAGCAAAATAAACTTGCCCAGACGCGCGCAAATTATTTACCACAAGTAAATGCCAATGCTTCTTACTCGCGCTCTAATCAGGAAGGCGCTAATGGCTGGGGCGATGCGAATGATGGCTATTCCTCTTCTGTTTCGGCCTCGCAATTAATTTATGATTTTGGCAAAACAGGGCTTACAAATAAAATTCAAAAAAATAATTTATACTCCGCCCAGCAAGAAGAGCAAAACACCATTAATGAAATTATTTACAAATTAAAACAGGCCTATTACGGCGTGTTAAATGCTGAGGAAAGCCGCAATGTTTATGCCCAGTCCGTTGAACAATATGAAGAGCAATTAAAAAGGGCAAAAGCGTTTTATAGCGTTGGCACGCGCCCAAAAATTGATGTAACGACGGCAGAAGTTAACTTAAATAATGCAAAGTTAAATTTAATCAAAGGCGAAAATGCCTTAAAAACGGCCTATTATAACTTAACAAATATTATGGGTATTTACGACCAAAACCCCACCTTTACTTTACTAGCAAATGGAACTATCCCCGAGTATAACATAACTATTGAAAATGCCCTTAAAGAAGCCCAAACAAACCGGCCTGACTTGCTTAGCCTTCAACTTAAACTTGAAAACGCAAAACAAAATGTAAGTTTGGCAAAAACAGGTTTTGCTCCGTCTATTTCTGCAAATAGCTCTTATGGGTGGAGCGGGCAGGACTTTCCCCTTTACGACCGCTGGAGCGTTGGCGCAGGCCTAAGCGTGCCGATATTTAGCGGACTAAGCACAATTAACCAAGTTAAAGAATCAAAAAATGCTATGCAAATTGCTTATGAAAATTTAATGGCAAAAGAGCAAGCTATTTTGCTTGATGTAAAAACTTGCTATTTTAATTTTGAAGAAGCAAAAACAAGAATACCCGTTGCCGAACTTTCGCGCAAACAAGCGCAGGAAAATTATGATTTAGCCGTCGGGCGTTATAAAGTTGGCGTTGGCAATTATATTGAAGTTAAAGATGCCGAAACAACTTTAAGTAATGCAAAACTTTCTTATATTTCAGCAGTTTTTGATTATAATTTAGCCATAGCAAATTTAGAGCGCGCTATGGGTAAAAGATAAAATTTAAAAAATAAAAAGGGAAAATATTATGAAAAACAAAAAAATAATAATTATCAGTTGTATTTGTTTAATACTTGCAATTTTTGTTTTAAAAGGTTGCAAAAGTTCTAAAGGCGTTCAATATAAAACAGAAACGCCTAAAAAAGCAACTATTGTAGAACAAGTTGAAGCCTCCGGCACGATTAACCCCGTTACGCAAACAAGCGTAGGCACGCAAGTTTCCGGCAGGGTGGAAAAACTTTATGTTGATTATAATTCTCAAGTTAAAAAAGGCGATCTTCTTGCAATTATTGACCCTTCTACTTATGAATCAAATGTAAAGCAGCAAGAGGCAAACCTCCAAAAAGTTAAAAGTGTGGCTGATAATGCAAAACGCAACTTAGATAGATATAAAACCCTTTATAAACAAGACCTAGTTGCCAAAAGCGAACTTGATAATGCACAAACAGATTATCTTTCTGCCTATGCGCAAGTTGTGCAAGCACAAGCCGCTCTTGATAAAGCAAAAATTGACCTTAATTACACAAAAATTATTTCTCCTGTTGACGGGATAGTTATTTCAAAAGAAGTAGAACAGGGGCAAACGGTGGCAGCAAGTTTCCAAACACCGACTTTATTTTTGGTAGCAGAAAATCTTACAAAAATGCAAATTGAAGTTAATATCTCAGAAGCCGATATCAGCAAAATTAAAGAAGGCCAGGAAGTTGAATTTTCCGTTGATGCTTACCCCACAACAAACTTTAAAGCAAAAGTTAAACAAGTCAGAAACAGCGCAACAACCATTTCTAATGTTGTTACCTACACGGTAGTTGTTGCTTTTGACAATGATGATTTAAAACTTAAACCCGGTATGACAGCAAATGTTTCTATAATCAGCGCCAAATGCGAAGATTGCCTAACCATATCTAATCAGGCTTTAAGGTTTGTTCCGCCTTCAACGGCTAAAATAGATGGCGAAAATCAAAAATTCTATAAAAATCAAGGCCTTTGGACTCAAACCAAAAACGGCTTAAAAAGAATAGAAGTTCAAACCGGTATTACCGACGGCAACAGAACGCAAATAATAAGTAAAGAAATTACGCCGCAAACAGAAATTCTTGTTTCTTCTAACGAAGCTAAACAGACTTCCCAAAGAAGAGGGCCCCCCGGGTTTTTAGTTAAAAATAAGGAATAAACTAATGGCACTTATTCAAGTTGAACATATTTGGAAAATTTATAAACTCGGCGATATTGACCTAGAAGTTTTAAAAGATGTAAGCCTTGAAATTGATAGAGGTGAGTTTGTTGCCATTATGGGCCCAAGCGGCAGTGGCAAAAGTACCTTTATGAATATGCTTGGCTGCCTTGATAAGCCAACAAAAGGCAAATATATTTTAGACGGGCAGGATATAACAAACTCCACCCTTAGTAAACTTGCCGATATCCGCTGCCGCAAAATTGGCTTTGTCTTTCAAGGGTTTAATTTGCTTTCAAGAACAAGTGCTATGGAAAATGTTGAGCTGCCTATGATTTACGCCCACACTCCGACAAATCTGCGCTATCAAAAAGCAAAAGCCGCGCTTGAAAGCGTGGGGCTTGGGCAAAGACTTTACCATATGCCAAATCAACTTTCCGGCGGGCAACAACAACGCGTGGCTATTGCGCGTGCAATAGTAAACGATGCGCCTATAATTTTTGCTGATGAGCCAACCGGTAACCTTGATACAAAAACAAGTATTGAAGTTATGGAAACTTTCTACCGCTTAAACAGAGATAATAATAAAACTATTATCCTTGTCACGCACGAACCCGATATTGCAAGATATGCCAAAAGAATAGTGCGTTTTAAAGACGGAAAAATTGTATCAGACGAGCAAAACACAGATAGGGCGGTGGTAAAATGAAAGATATTTTAACTATTTTTAAAATTGCCATTAAGGCAATTTGGATAAACAAAATGCGCTCTGCTTTAACAAGTCTTGGCATAATTATCGGTGTAGCGGCGGTTATTGTTATGCTTGCCGTTGGCGAAGGTTCTAAAGCAAAAATTGAAAAGCAAATGGCCTCTATGGGTAGTAATCTTTTAATGATTCGCTCCGGTTCAACAACTTCAAGCGGGGCGCGGGCCGGTATGGGCGCGCAACCAACTCTTACCTTAAAAGATGCTTACGCTATTGAAGAAAGTGTGCCTTCTGTTATTCAAGTAGCACCAAGCGTTAACGGAACAGGGCAAATTGTTTATGGCAATCAAAACTGGTCCACTCAAATAACAGGCACAACCCCGGCCTTGTTTTATATTCGCTCGTGGGAAGTGGAAAACGGCACCCTGTTTACTTCTGAAGAAATTAGGCAAGGCTCAAATGTGGCAATACTCGGGCAAACCGTTGTTGAAAATCTTTTTGGCACAGTTGACCCTGTTGGGCAAAGCGTGCGCATAAATAATATTCCTTTTAAAGTTGTGGGTGTTTTAAAAAGTATGGGACAATCGGCCATGGGCTCTGACCAAGATGATACAATTATTGTGCCTGTTACTACCGCAATGAAACGCCTTTTTGGTTCGCAATTTCCCGGCACTATTAGAAGTATTATGGTTCAAACAGCCTCCACAGATGATTTACAACAGGCAGAAGAAGATATAACAATTCTCCTTCGCCAGCGCCACAATATTACCGGCAGAAAAACCGATGACTTTATGGTGCGCAATCTAACGCAAATGATGGAAAGTGCTATGGAAATGAGCCAGACTTTTTCCTTATTACTTGCAGCTATTGCCTCTATATCCTTGTTAGTTGGCGGTATAGGAATTATGAATATTATGCTTGTTTCGGTAACGGAAAGAACAAGAGAAATTGGTATAAGAATGGCTATTGGCGCAAAAAGTTGGGATATCCGTTTACAATTTTTAATAGAAGCCTTAGTTTTATCTTTAAGCGGCGGTATTTTGGGTATTATTCTTGGTATTGGCGCGGCTTTGATTATCAAAAATTTCTTCCCGGATACTTTGCCAATAGCAATAACTTTTACGCCAATGCTGCTTGCTTTTGGTTTTTCGGGGCTAGTCGGTATCTTCTTTGGTTTTTACCCGGCCTATAAGGCCTCTATGCTTAATCCGATTGATGCCTTAAGATTTGAGTAAATATACCTTTTTGCCTTAAAGGGGTGTTTGTTCCGTTTTATCTTATATTCTAATATTATCTTATTTGCTTTGTTTGGGCTTTATTGTTTGTCAGTTTTTTTGTTTGCTTGGTTTTGGCTCAAACTCGTGCAAAATTATATTTTTCTATCTAAGCCGCTAACTCGTAAGAAAGCAATTTTTTAAAGGTAAAAACTATTGCTTTCTTACTCGGACATAGACGGCTTGTTAGAACAGAAAAATATTTCAATTTTGCAGACACTCCATATCGCCAACACCAAGCAAACGGATAGAGAAAAATCAATATTAAAAAAGGGCTTGACAATTTTACAAATTTACAATATACTATAAGTGTAATAAAAATATTGCAGAGGTTTTAGAACTTTTGCGGTAATTCTCTTAGGAGAGTAGGGTTTGTTATGGCGGGTAGAAATACCCGTAAAAAAATTTGAATCTGATTTTGGAACCTTGTTTTAAGAACAAGGAGAGCTTTTGAAATTCAAAGGCATCTTTTCCCTCCAAAAGCAGTCCGTTATATAAGGCGCAAAGTGGACGGCTTAATTACCCGTCTGCTTTGCGCCCAATGTCTGCCAGCTAACTACTGGCAGACTACGGCTGCTGTGTTTTGGGTCAGGGAAAAGAGCTCAAACATAGCAGCCGTTTTTTATTGCAAAAAAAGCTAATTTTGAAGTAAATGGAGAAATAAAAATGAAAAACAATAAAGGTTTCACCTTAATTGAATTATTAGTAGTCGTGTTAATTATCGGTATTTTGGCAGCTATCGCCTTGCCTCAATACTTTAAAGCAGTTCGCAAAGCAAGAGCTTCTGAAGCACTCATTGTGGTTAAAAACTTGAGAGATGCAGCAGATAGATTTATCTTAGCCCATGGCTCATTAAATCCTACCAATAACCCAATATCTAACACAACTTTAGATATTGAGATGCCAACCTCTGATAACTATACTTATGCAATCGGCCCGGCTGGTATAACTGCAACAGCATCCGGAAGCAATAGCAATGGCGTAAATTTAGGATTTAGCGCTAATGCTAATCAGGATGGCTTTACGACCAATGCACCTATCTGTGTTGATACCCAGGCTGGAGCCGGTATCTGCGCCAGCTTAGGAAATGCTGTAACAACAGGAACATTACCTACTATCTAATCTCTTATGAGATTTAGCAAATATCATATTCTCCAAGTTTGTATTATGATATTTGCTTAAATGAAAGCAAAAGAAAATTGTTATTCTCCGAGCTTTCAAAAAGCCCTCCTGTTAAGGAGGGCTTTTTTATTTATCTATTTGGTTTACTTTTAATTTTTAAGAACAACAAATATTAGAAAAATATAACATTGTTTTTGCAGAGATTTTGCGTTCAAATTTGCTAAAGCAGAGCATTGTTTTTGCGAGGATTTTGGAGATAGTTTTAATTAGTTTTTTCTTTTGTCAAAAAGAAAAAACGCTTTTAGAGATGAGGTATACCTAGAGCGGGTGGCAACACAAAGTTTGTGTCCACGGCCCCGCGTATCCGAAATTTCTAAAAAATTAAAAATAGCCCAAAAGCCGAAGCAAAACTATTTTAGAAGATTGGCATGGGCGGCGGCTTCTATGCCGGCTTTAGCCCCACTACCTGCTGCAACTATTGCCTGGCGGTAAATTGTGTTTGTGCAATCGCCACTGGCAAAAATGCCTTCAATATTTGTTTGGGTTCTTTCATTTACAATAATTTGGCCTGCCTCGTTAAGCAAAACACCACTATCCTTTAAGAAAGTAGTTTGCGGCACAGAACCTATTGCCACAAAAACACCTTGCACCTTTATTGTTCGTTTTTCTTCAGTTTGGGGATTTTTTAGAACAACGGCTTCAAGGCCGGCTTCCTTCCCCTGTAAACTATCAACAACAGCCGGGATAATCATTTCAATTTTAGGGTTTGCTTTAGCAGCAGCGATATTTTTGGCATCAGCTCTAAAGCCGTCGCGTCTATGGACTAAATAAACTTTGGGGCAGAAATTGGTAAGAAATAAAGCATCTTCAAAAGCGGTATTTCCCCCGCCAACAACACAGACTTCCTTACCTTTAAAAAAGAAACCATCACAAGTGGCACATGCGCTAACGCCTTTACCTTTAAATTTATCTTCGCCTGCAATATTAAGCCATCTGGCAGCAGAACCGGTAGCAATAATTAAAGAAAGATATTCAAATTCCGCGCCGCTTTGGCAGATAACTTTTTTATTTGCGGGGTCAACTTTGGCAGCAGTTTCACTAATAATTTCAGCCCCCAGTCTTTTTGCCTGTTTTTGCATATTATCCATAAGTTCAAACCCGCTGATAGGGTTAACAAAACCGGCATAATTTTCTATATCATTAGTTTGCAAAAGTTGCCCGCCAGGTGCAGAACCGGCAAGAATTGTAGTTTTTAACCCGGCTCTTAAAGTATATAAAGCAGCACTCAAGGCACTGGGGCCACAGCCGATTATTAAAATATCTGTTTTCATAATTTTTTAATCATCTCCTTAAAAAGTTCACTTGGAAAGCCAACCACATTATCTTTAGAGCCTAGCACTTTTTCTATAAACATATCGTTTTTATCCTGCATAGCATAAGCACCGGCTTTATCCAAATGTTTATAAGATAAATTTTTTAGAACTTCCGCACTTAATTTGCGCGCTTTGCACCAACTTACATCATAACCGCAAAGTATTTGCTTTTTATTTTTACAAACTAAAGCTAGTCCGCTATAAACTCTCTGCCAGGAGCCATTTTCTTTATTTAACAGACGCAAGGCATCTTTTTGGTCTTTAGGTTTTCCTAAAATTTCCCCTTTACAATAGACCAAAGTATCCCCCGCAATAACCAAAGCATCGGGATATAAAGCCGCCACGCTGAAGGCTTTTTTTAAGGCAAGGTCTTTAACCACGGCAAAGGGACGCTTTTTTGTTGTCTTTTCCGAAATTGCCGAATTTATAATATCAAATTTATAACCTAGCCTTTTTAAAATATCACGCCTTCTTGGCGAGGCGGAGGCAAGTATTATCCTCATTATAACTTAATTGTATAAGTACAAAGCCCGTAAGAACAAATCATACCTAAAATACCGCAGATACTTGTGCTAAGGCTTAAAGGTTTAACACCAAAAGTGTGCACCGCTGTTAAAGTGGCATATAAATCACCCGGTAAAACTTGGGCAAAAAGCCATTGCCAAGCAAGGCCGAGCAAAGCGGCAATAATAAAAAACACTATCACTCCTACTAAAATTTTAAATGCTTTCATAACAAAAGACCTCCTTTACAAGTTTATACTTATAGTATAGCAAAAAGCCGCGTTTTAAGAAAACTCTTAAAACGCGGCTTTATCTAAAGAAATAAAGTAGGTTTACGGAATAGCATCCATTATTTTGCGCAGGGCCTGTTCGTCCGGTCCGCGTATTTCAATGGTTTTTTCTTTACCTTTATTGCCTTTAACAATATTAACAAGGTCAGAATCAACATCAAAAAATTCCGCCAGGAAAACTTTTAAAATATCGTTTGCCTCGCTGTCAATTTTTTCCGTGTGGACTTTAACTCTCAATACGCTGCCTATCCTGCTGACGACTTCATTATCCCCTTTGGTTGATATAGCGCGAACTTTAATTATCATTACATCCTCCTAAAATCAGTCAAAAACAGCACTGCCTATTCTTATTAAATTACTGCCTTCTTCCAAGGCTATTTCAAAATCACCGCTCATACCTAAAGAGAGGTAGTCTTCCTGTTTAAAATAGCAATCAAAAACTTTTTTTGCTTTTTTAAAAGCGGCTCTTATTTGCTCTTCCCTACCTTGCGGAGCTATTGCCATAAGCCCTTTAAGCTCAATATAAGGACAAAGGGTTTTAACTTGTTTAATAAAATCAGCCACTTGACTTATTTCAAGCCCACCCTGGGTTTGCCTATTTGTTAATTTAATTTGCAAAAGGCAACAAGCCTTTTTATTTTGCTTTTGGGCCTGTTTATTTAACACTTCTGCTAAGTGTAAGCTATCAAGAGAGCAAATTAAATCAAAGTTTTCAAGAACCTTGGCTGCTTTATTTGTTTGCAAGTGGCCTATAAAAAATTTTTTAACTTTAAAGTTTTTAAGTTCCGAGTTGGAAAATTTTTCTAAAGTATCTTTAAGCTGGCTCTGCCCTACGGCAAAAACTTGCCTTTGGCTTAAAAGTTGCAAAATTTGTTCTTTGGTGGCATATTTGGTAACTACCAAAATATTAACTTTTGAAAAATCTTTTCTGCTTTTAAGGCAAATTTCTTTAACACGGGCTAAAAGTTTATCATAAGCTTGGGCTACTTTATTTTCCGCTTGCATATACCCTTACCTTATATATATTTTACCAAAATTTGAAAGTTGGGGCAAATTATATATCTTTTTTACGCTAGATACAAGCCCTTATTTATTTTTAACTTTTTTTAAGGTCGGTTTTATATATTTTAAAAGCCAATTTTCTGCAGTTTTTCCGTCTGATATCTTACCTTCCACTTGAGCTAAAGTCAGTTTTTCTAAAATACTGCCGACAAGCGGGCTTGGCTCAATATTCAAAATTTGCATAACCTGTTTACCATCAAGAAGTTTTGGCGGCAAAACAATTTTTTGTTTTTCCGTAAAATATTTGGAAATTAAAAAATTAAGCATTTGCATATGACGCAAAGTTTTGCCGATATTTTCTTTTTTGCGGGCTTCTTCAAGGGTCATAATGGGAGCGTGAGCTTTTTTGATAAGGGCGCGCATTTGGGCCGGGCTTACATAACTTGTATAATCAGCCCAGCATAAAAGCAGCATCGGCAAAGCCGCCGGGCCAAGTTCTTTAAAAAATTTATAAATACCTTTATCGGTCATAATTTCATTACTGGCAAGGTTGCTTGGGCGCAAATGAAACTCTATCATTTTACAAATCAGTTTTATTTCGTCATTAGAGTATTTTAATTGTTTCAAAAACTCTTTTGCCATAATGGCGCCCTTTTCTTCGTGATAAAAAAATCTAAGGCGGCCTTTTTTCATTTTGGCGGTTTTAGGTTTGGCAATATCGTGCAAAAAAGCTGCCATTTTATAAAGGGCTTTATCTTGGGCAACAGCCGCCATTTGTTTGCCGTAAGGTTTAAAAACTTCGCTAACTTTATCAAGCAAAAACTCTATGCGTTCAACAACCAGCAAAGTATGGCGCCAAACACCGCCTTTGCCATAATAACACTCGGCACAATTTATTTGCTTTTCAATTTCCGGCAGTAAGGTTTTAAACAGGCCTGAAGATTGCATTTCTTGCAAATAAAAAGCGGAGTTTTTTTCTTTAAAAATCTTTTTAAATTCTTCTTGGATACGCTCGCCGGCAGGTTTATCTGCAAGTTTTGAATATTTTTTAATTAAAGCTAAAGTTCTAGGAGCAATTTTAAAATTAAGTTGGGCTGAGGTTCTAAAAGCTCTAAATAAACGCAAAGGGTCTTCTTTAAAAACAAGTGTATTATTTGCGCGGATAACCTTTTCTTTTAAATCTTTTAAGCCTTTATTTAAGTCCAAAATATCTTTTGAATTTAAAACCAAGAGATAGCTTTTATCCCTAACTTTGATATTTTTAACTTTTTCAACCGGGCAAGCAAAAGCATTTATGGTAAAATCGCGTCTTTTTAAATCTTGCTTAATATCTTTGCCGATAATTGCGCAAACATCAATTTGCAAGCCCTTTTTGGAAGAAACACGCCAAACGCCAAACTCGGAGTCCATTTCAAAAGCACTTGCTTTTAACCTGCGCGCCAAATTTTTGGCAACGGCAGGCAAATCTTGCCTTGGCAAAGCAATATCAATATCCGTGCTATATTTTTTAAGTAAACTATTACGCAGGGCACCACCGACATAATAAGCCCGTGGCGCCGCATCTTGTATAATTTTGGCAAGATTTTCCATTTCTTTATAACTCTTAATTTTCAGTTGCCATCGCAGCCAGGCGTTCTTTCATTTTTTCAACGGCCTCTTTGCGAAGATCCTTTTTAAGAATTTTTCTAAGAGAATTTTTGGGGAGGGAATCCCTAAATTCTACTTCCCTTGGGCGTTTATAATTATCTAAATTATTTTTTAAATATTTTCTAAAATCGGCCTCGTCAAAATCATACCCTTTTCTTTTTACGGCGTAAAGTTTAATGATTTCGCCGCCATGGCCATCCGGCACGCCGATAACGGCGCACTCTTCAATACCGGGGTAATCGTTTATCACGTGTTCCACCTGGGCGGAGAAAACTTTTAACCCTTTAATAATAATCATATCTTTCTTTCTATCGCGGATAAAGATAAAGCCTTCATCATCCACCACGCCGATATCGCCGGTTTTAAACCACCCTTCAGAGTCAAAAACTTCAGCAGTGGCTGCCGGGTTATTATAATAACCTTTAAAAACATTTTCGCCTTTTACGCAAATTTCACCTTCTTCGTTGCGTCCAAGTTCTTTGCCGTTATCGTCAATAATTTTAACATTAACATAAGGTAAATTGATACCGACTGAACCGCCTTTTCTGTTTTCCTCGGTATTTACGCTGACCACCGGGCTTGTTTCCGTTAAACCATAGCCTTCTAAAATAGGCAAACCGAGTTGTTGTTCAAAATGGTCCTTTGTTTCTTGGCTTAAAGGGGCTGCGCCAGAAATACAGAAGCGAACCTTTCTAAAAGCCCAATACTGCAAATATAATCTTTTAAGACCTTTTGCTTCTTTTGATAAAACGCTATAAAGTTGGGGCACAGCCGTCATAATGGTTACCTTTTCTTTTCCCATTAGGTGAAGCCAGGCAGAGGCCGGCGTAATATTTGCCATAACAACTATTTTTAAACCTAAACTAAGAGGCGTTATAATATTTGCCGTCCAAGCAAGCGTGTGGAACATCGGCAAAATGCAAAGCATAGAATCTTCATCACTTATTTTAAAAGATATCACCATAGAGTGCACATCAGATAAAATATTATTATGCGTAAGCATAACACCTTTTGGGTTGCCCGTTGTGCCAGAAGTATATAAAATCATTGCCACATCTTCGGCAGCAGGCTTAACAGAAAGGGTTTGCGGGTTAAATTTGCTTTCTTCCAAAGCAGACCAAAAGAGTTTTATTGTAGGATCGCCCATTTCCTTTACACTTGAGGAAATTTCATCTGTTGAAAAAATATAGTTTAAATCTGGCAAATCTTTTTTTACTTTGGCATAATGGCGCAAAAACTCCGCCTGGGTTACAACGGCTTTTGCCTTGCAATCGTTTAAAATAAACTTTATTTCTTCTGCTTTAGAAATCATAAAGTTTATAGGCACACCGACCGCTCCTATTTTATAAAGTGCAAAGTTTGTAATAACAACTTCAACGCCGTTTCTAAGGGCCAAAGCCACTTTATCATTGGCGCGCACGCCGTGCTGCCAAAGCATATCGCTTGCTCTATCAACGCTCATTAAAAGCTGGTGATAACTCCAGGTTTTCCCCCCTGATATAATTGCAGGAGCTTCCGGTTTTTTATAAGCGCTAGAAGCAAGAACGCTATAAAGATTTGTGTGTTTTATCATATACTATATTTTACTATTTTAAGAGCAAACTGCCAATACAAATGATAAAATTTATCCCCCTGCCCCTTTTTACACTAAAGGGGGATTATTGCTTTCTTTTTAAATTATCTTCTTTTAGTATTTTATTTGTTTTGTTTGGGTTTTATGGTTATCAAATTTTTGTTTATTTATTTTTTGCTCAAAACCGCACAAAATTGAATTTTTATTCCCAAGCCACCAACTCATTAAAAAGCAAATTTTATAGGAAAAAGCTTTTGCTTTTTAATTCGGACATGGTTGACTTGTTGGGATATAAAAATATTCCAATTTTGTAAACGCTAAATATCGCAAAAAATGAATAAACGGGGAATAAAAAATAAAACAAACACTCCATATCGCCAAGAACCAAGTAAACGGGGAATATAAAAAGGCAGAATTTACTTAAGCAACAGAAAACCCCCGCTTGATAAACGGGGGTTTTAAGTAAAAACAAATAAAGAAAGTTTTATTTAACTAGAACTTTCTTGGAAAAATTAAAGTTTTTGCCTTTAATATTAACTATATAAACGCCTGTTGCTTTAGAAGAAACATTAACAGAAGTTTTTCCCAAGACAAGTTTGCCTTGTTTTAAAAGTTTGCCTGTTAAGTCATACAAGGCAAAATCGGCCTTATCAAGTTGATTATCAATTTCAATTTTGCCATTTACATAGTTAACTTTAACTTTGTCTTGCATATAATCATTAATACCGACATTATTAGATACAGAGAACATCTTGCTGTCATATATAAGTTCTTGCCCATCAACGACTTTAAAAACAGCTATATAGTATTCTCCGCTTTTAATTGCATATAATTCTTTACCACCGACTGAAACACCTGTATTGTTAAAATATAGCTCTTGCGGTTGACTAAAAGTTAAACTATGTTGGGATGTTTGAAAATCCTCAAGGAAACCCAAAACATTTTCGCTATCAATAATCCATGGAAACGGCGGCATATACATTGCTATATCCATATCTTGTTGCGGTGCATTAATTTTTGCAATTTTATTTGCACAAGAAAAATCAGCACACAAATAAAAATTTACGGGATCTGTAGAAGAAATATAGGCAAAATAATACCCGTTTGGGAGTATTGGCCAAGTGTTAAGCATATCTCTGTTAACACTACAATTTTCAAGAGTGTTCCACTCTATAAAAATAGACTTTGAATCATTTTGTATATAACTTTCTATTAAACCTACCCTCAAGGCTTTTAGCATTTCAGGATTAAAGTTTAATACTTCATTTTTTAAATCCAAACTATTTCCAGGTAAAACAAAGCCTGCAAGTAGTGCTACTGCTATAAGTATGTTTTTTTTCATTTTATTAACATTCCTCCTTTACTCTGTCCATTTGCAAGTTAAAATCTGTCCTGATAATACTTGTTCAAAATACACAATACTCCCGCCAGGGCCCTTGGAACGCTTATCAGGAGATTGATCTGATTGGGAGTTGCCACATACACCAGAATCACTTACGCCACAAACACGATCATAAAATTTTAAATTTGTAGTTTCAAAATATGAATTCAATCTTCTACATCTTGAAGGGCAATTATCTGGAATTGTGCACTTATCAAATGTCGCATTGGGGACTGGTGTTCTGTCAGAGCATTTTTCTCCTCTAAATGCTTTATAGACATTAATTTGTGGACCCTTTTTTATACATTTAAAAGTTGAATTAGAGGCATTTGTAATATTAGGATTACTGGCTTTGATACCGGCGCAAATTTGCTCGTTACTAAGATTTTCAATATAAGTATTTCCATATAAATCCGCGCAATATTGGTAGGAAGAAATATCTTCTCCCGTGCAAGAAGCATGTTTGAAATTCCTTATCATATTTGTAGCATTATTCCCACCGCCCCAAAAGCCGCAGAACTTTCTTCTGAAAGTCTGTTGATTATGATTAGAGCAATCTAATGGTTTAATAATGTCATCACCCAAAGTGTATTCATATACAGGAACAGCCAATGGCCTAACTGCATTAGGGCACTTTGCAGTATTAGTCCAATCGGCTGAGTAACCGACAAGAGTTCTTGAAGTATACGGACAACAAGCATACGGGCTATCATTCGCGTTATATAGCTCAGGGCCATAGGAAACAGAAGATGTACACTTTTTGATAATTTGGTTTGTACAAGTAAACGCACCTGAGTTTATATTTTCAGAGTGCATACAAGGGCTTTCTCCATATGTACCAGCGGTATCTTGCGTGGATTTGGAGCTACCATCCCACCCGGCTGTACAGGTGCCAAGTAAAGTTGCATCTTCAATACTGGTTTCCCAAGCACCGCCGGTAGTGTCATCACCTGAAGAACCCCCAGCATCGCAATAAGCAAACCAGTAGTTAGCACTTGTTGCCGTATTGTTTGTTTCAGAATAATCTGTGCTTTGTTTATAAGCCGGCAATAACACCCACTTAATATCGCACTTTGGGTTGCTCATTTTAACATTATGGATATTCAAGGGGCCGTTAACAGCTAACAAACTGCTAATTTTATTAAAATCAACATCTCCGCCATAAATTAAATTAACTTGTGATTTTGTGATTTTAACATTTTCTGCATTTAGAAGTTTGCCCCCTAAACCGATTTTTGTATCCGAAGAAACTATAGCCTGAGAAGCAGGCATATAAACATCTCTAAACGCGCCAAGGGCTGTATTTGCTGAAAAAGGATAATTTGCTTTTGTATCTAAAGTTAATTTATGCCCTAAGCCCGTAGCATTTTGTGTTGTCAAATTACCCGCAAAAGAGGTAACGCTTTTTGTTGCAATAGTCCCATATACCCCTGTTTTAGCAGGTGTAAAAGAAACTGATTCTATAACTTGGGCCTGTGCTTTAATACAAGTAAAAAGCACGGCACCTATAAAAGATAATCTTATCAGTTTTTTCATTATATTTTATCTCCGTTTAATATATATAAAATGTTTCCCTAAAGTCTAGTATAGGGCATTTTTTGTATTTTGTCAATAGTTATTTATAACTTTAAATCTAAAGAGTAATCTTTTTTAGATTTTAAATGTCCGTCTTCAAAGAACCATTCTTCAAGCAATTCACCCGTTTGGGAATATTTTTTTGTTGTTCCGTGTTCGCGGCCGTTTTTATAAGGCGAGATCATAGCAATAGTGCCGTTTTTATGATAAGTTATTTTATCGCCGATAATTAAATCTTTGCTATAAGTGCACTCTGTTTTTAAATTGCCTTCTTCATCATAAGTTTTGCTAATGCCTTCCAAAAGTCCGTCTTGGTATGAAGAAACTTCCAAAATTTTGCCGTTTGGATAATATTTTAAACGCCTGCCGTTTTCCAAATCGTTTTTATAAAAAAACTCTTCTCTAAGGCGGCCATTAGGGTAAAATACAAAAACACGCCCATCCAAAAGGCCGTTTTTATATTCCTTTTCCACATTAATTTTGCCTGTTTCATAAAAAATTCTGCTTTTGCCGTTTCTTTTGCCTTTTTTAAAAGGACATTCAAAATAAGTAAGCCCGTTTGCAAAAAATTCACGGACAATTCCATCCGGCAAAGTGCCTTGGCTAGAAATAATTTCTAAGTTTTCATCAAGAGTTTCGCTAAAAACTTCTTTACCTTCAAATAAATAGGAACGCAAAAATTTGCCTTTATCTTTTCCTTCCAAAGATTTGGTTTTTCTGATAATTAAATTTTCCATAAAGACTCCTTATTTTTTGCCAAGTAAAGTTTTTGCCGCGCAAATTGCGCTTGACCAAGCAAAATGCAAATTAAAGCCGCCACAGCGGCCGTCAATATCAAGCAGTTCGCCCGTAATATAAACATTGGGATTTTTGAAAGAACAAAAAGTGCCTTTTTGAACTTCCCTTGTATCCACGCCCCCTTTTGCCGCACAGGCTTGTTCAAAGGGGCGCAAACCCTCAACTCTAAAGGGCCACGCTTGTAATACTTCCTTTATTCTAGCAAAATTTTGGCTATTTAAATCACAAATTAATAAATTTTTTCTAAAACCCAAAAAATCTATCATTAAGTTAGCCAAAGTATCAGCCAAAATACCGGCAAAGAAATCTTTTAGTTTGCGGTGGGAATATTTTTTTGCGCGCGCATCTATAAAAGAGGAAAATTCCTCTTTAGTAAATTGGTTAAATAAATTAAGTTCCAAAATTTGCCCTTTTTTTGCATTGCGACTTAAACTAAAAATATTATTGCCCGAAACTCCTTGATTATTAAATAAAACTTCGCCTTCTTCCTGGGCAATAAGCTTTCCGTTTTCTTTTAAAGAAGCCATTGCTTGAACTTTTAAACCTGCAAGTCTTGTTAGGGCAGACTTTTCCTGCAAATTAATAGAACACAAGGCCGGGCTTAAAGGTTTTATAGTGTGGCCTAGACTTTGCGCCAAAGTGTATCCGGCTTTTGTTCCGCCTACTTGCGCATAAGCAAGAGAGCCACAGGCAAGCACAATATTTTTTGCAAAATAATTTTGCCCTTGTTTAGAAGAAACTTTAAAAATTTTTGTTTTATTATCTTGGGTTATTTTAGAAACTTCTGTTTTTAAGATTAACTGAGCCCCTGCTTCTTTTAAAGCGCAAGTTAAACAGGTTGCAAGACTTGAGGCTTTGGAAGTATAGGTAAAAAAGCGGCCTTTTTCTTCTCTGTAAAGCAAACCTAAATCTGTAAAATAATTAAGTGCATCTTGATACGAAAATTTAACTAAAGCGGCTTTAACAAAATCTTGGTCGCCATAATATTTATCCGGCGCAACTTGGCGGTTTGTAAAATTGCACTCGCCATTGCCGCTTACCAAAATTTTGCGGCCGCAAGTTATTTCCTTTTCCAAAACTAAAACTTTTTTGCCACCGCGCGCAAGTTCTAAAGCACAAACAAGCCCGCTAGCGCCAGCGCCAACAACAATAACATCATAAATATTTGTTTGTGCTTGCATAAATTATTTTGAACCTGTGCTGCCAAAACCGCCCTGGGCGCGCTCTGTTGGGGAAAGTTCGCCCTCTATAAAATCAGGGTATAAAGTCGGCAAAACAACAAGCTGAGCAATTTTTTGGCCTTTTTCAAAAGTAAAAGGAGTATCGTTTAAGTTATAAAAACAGACGATAACTTCCCCCCTGTAAGGCGCATCAATAAGGCCTGCCATAACTTTTATGCCTTTACTTTCAATGGAACTTTTGCCCCACACACAACCGCTGGTATTTTCCGGCAGTTCAAGGGCAATACCCGTGCGCACTTTACTGATTTGGCGGGCGGGCAAAGTTGTTTCTTCAAGGGCAAATAAATCTGCCCCAGAATCTGTTGCATGGGCGCGGGCTGGCAGTTTTGCCTCTTTTTCAAGTTTTTTAACTTTTATTTGCATAAAAAGACCTTCCAAATTAAAAATAAAACCAAAAGAACCCCTATTGTAAGTTTAATTACTTTACCTGGGTTATCGCGTGCATCTTGCACTTCTTTTTTAGAAGAAAAAGAACTTTCTTTTTTAATAAAATCGCAAGCATTTAAAACGCCAAGCAAAGTGTTTTTTTCATCTGTTATAGGAATTTGATAAACGCCCTTTTCAAAAAGATTTAAAGCGTTTTCTAAGTTATCTTTAGGGGCAAGTTTATATTCAATGCTTTGCATAAGGGAACCGGCAATATTTTCCCTATCAAAAAAAGCCAAATTTTGAGTTCTTATTATGCCAGCAAGCTTGCCGTTTTTATCTTTTATAAAAACTTGCGGGGCAAATTTTTCCTTAGGTAAATTTTTAAGGCGCAAAATAATTTCGCGCACTTTTGTATCGGTTTTAAAAGAAAGATAATCTTGATCTATAAAAGCGCCAACGCTATCTTTAGAATAAGCCAAAATTGTTGTTAAGGTAGCATATAAATTTTTATCTAAAACTTGTTTTAACCGCGCCTTATAGGCAACAGGTAAAGCGGCAAAAACACCGGCCGCGTGCAAAGTTTTTAAATGGCCCAAAATATAACAGGCTTGTTTAATAGGCAGCCTTCTTAAAAACGGGGCTGCTTTAGTTGGGGGCATATTTTCAAAACACAAAATAACACTTTTTGCCGGCAAAGTGCAAAGCAAATCAAGCGCTTGGCCAAGGGGCATTTTGTGTAATTCCTGCACGGCTTCTTTTGGGTTTGCGTTAACAAAACTTTCAAAAATTTTTGCTATATTATTTTGGTCTTGTATTGTTTTCCTCATTAATAAATTATAGTATATTGTAAAGGGTGGAGGTCAATTTTTATGTTTTTTAATAAACCGATAAATGAACTTTCTTTTAACGATATCGTTGCCTTTTTAAAGCAAGGTATCGCCGAAAATACTATGCTTGACTATAAGTTTATGCTGCCTAAAAATAATGAAAAGTTTGCCAAAACTATTGCTGCTTTTGCAAACACTATGGGTGGCACCATAATTTTGGGTGTTAAAGATGAAAATGATAAACCTATCCCCCCTTTTAACGGCCAAGCCTTCCACACCAAAATAAGACCGCAAATTGAAAGTATTATCCAAAACTATATTGACCCTGTTGTTTTTGTGGATATTGCCACTTGCAAAAACCCTAAAAATAATAATATGTATGTGGTAATAAATATCCCGCAAAGCAATTTAACCCCGCATTTAGTGGGCGATTTAAAAAGAGCCTATATCAGAACAGGTCAGGCCTCCCGGCCGGAAGTTATCGTTCACCCAGATAAATTACCTTGGCTACTTGATAATAGAAAAAAGAGCCAAAGCCTGCGCCATATTCTTTTAGATAAAGCCCAAGCCCATTTTAATAATTTTTTAATAGCGCAAAATTTAAAAACAAGTCAGCTTAGTGCTGCTTTTACTTTAATTCCCTTATATCCGCAAACGCCGGCAATAAACTATAAAGATTTGCCAAAACTCTTGGAAAAAATAAAAATGAAAAATTTTGACTTAGACCCTAGCCTTAACACTATCCAAGATGGCCTTATTGTTAAAAAAGGGGCCTTTTCCACTATAGAATTAAACTCTTACGGCTTAATTTCCTATAGAACGCTTCTAAACCCAAAAGATACAGGGGTAGATATAAAAGCCCTTTTTAAAGATATTGTTTTGTTTTTTAAACTTGCAAGCAATTTTTATAAACAACTTGGTTTTATAAGCCCGCTTTTAGAAAGGGTGCTTATAACAAATGCCCGCGGAGCTTTGGTAAAAACCGCCAAAGAAACCAAACAAATTGCCGAAGATTTTATAAGACTAGATAAAAATATTGACCCCTTAACTTTGCATAATGATTTGGCTAAAACCTGTGCTTCTTTAATTGAAGAACTTGCCTGGTCCTTAAATATTCCCTTTACGGAGGAAGACGCCGCTTTAAAAGCCGTCCTTAAAATACTAGATGAAAACAATTAAAACAGATTGTCTTGTTATCGGCAGCGGTATTGCCGGTTCTCTTTATGCCTATAAAGCCTCTTCAAGCGGGCTTAAATGCGTGCTTATTAGTGCCGGTAAAATAGATGAGTGCAATAGCAACCTTGCCCAAGGCGGCATTGTTTACGAGCAGGAAAAAGATTTTTCTAGTCTTGTTAAAGATATCCAAAAAGCAGGTTGTAATATCTGTAATGAAGATATTATAAAAATTATGTGTAAGGCCGGTTTTGAAGCTACAAAAGAATATTTTATCAAAACTTTTAATACCGATTTTAACCGAGATGAAAGGGGTAATCTTCTTTTTACCAAAGAAGCCGCCCATAGCAAAAAAAGAATTATTTATAGTAATGACCTAACCGGCAAAGCAATAATTGCTGCTATGCAACGCGCCCTAAAAAAACAAAAAAATTTAACTATTTTAGAAGATACTACTGCACTTGATTTGCTAACTTTATCGCACAATTCAACCTTGCAGGCAGATATTTATAAACCTCTTTCCTGCTTTGGTGCTTATGCTTTAAACAATAATACAGGCGAAGTTTTTGCTATTACCGCCAAAAAAACTATTCTTGCTACCGGCGGTATAGGGCAAGTATATAAACATACAACAAACTTCCCCCAGGCTTTTGGCCACGGAATAGCAATGGCTTATAGAATCGGCGCAAGGGTAATAAATATGGAATATACCCAATTTCACCCAACGGCATTTGCCAAAGGCAGAAGTGCGCTAATTTCAGAAGCGGTCCGCGGAGAAGGCGCAATTTTAATTAATAATAAAAAAGAACCTTTTATGGCAAAATACCACCCTTTAAAAGATTTAGCACCAAGGGATATTGTAGCTAGAGCCATTGAAGAAGAACGCCTTAAAACAACTTCAGACTGCGTTTATTTAGATTTATCTTCTATGACGGCAGATTTTATAAAAAAACGCTTTCCGCATATTTATAAAACCTGTCTTAAAGAGGGTGTTGATATTACAAAAGAACCTATACCCGTTGTGCCGGCAATGCACTATTTTTGTGGTGGTATTTGGACAGATGAAAGGGCAAGAACAAATATTTTAAACTTAAATGCTATTGGCGAGTGCGCCTGCAACGGCTTTCACGGGGCAAACCGCCTTGCCAGCACCTCACTTTTAGAGGCCTGTGCAAGCGCCTTAATTTGCGCAAAGGAAGATATAAAAGAAATTAAGAAAAAAGATTTTTATATTCCAAAACCAAAAGAGTGGCAAAGCCCAACTCAAGAACCCGATGAAAACCTAATTTTACAAGATATTTTAACCTTAAAAAATACTATGTGGAATTATGTGGGCCTTGTCAGGAGCAAAAGCCGCCTTGATAGAGCCGAAAAGATTTTAAGACATCTTAAAAACGAAATAGATATTTTTTATAAAGATTATAAATTGACCCCGCAACTGCTTAATTTAAGAAACGGCACCCAAGTTGCCCTTTTGATAACTTATGCTGCCTTAAAACATAAAGAAAGTTGCGGAACACATTTTAGAATAGATTAAGAGGGTAAAAAAATGAATCAACACGAAAAATTTTTAACTATGGCAATTAACCTTGCCAAAAAAAGCGCAAAAAGCGGCTCAGGCGGGCCTTTTGGCGCGGTAATTGTTAAAAACGGCAAAGTTATTGCAAAAGCCCACAACAGCGTGGTGCCAAACCAGGACCCAACCGCTCACGCCGAAGTTAACGCTATAAGAGAGGCCTGTAAAAAACTTAAAAATTTTGAATTAAAAGATTGTGTAATTTATGCAAGCGCAGAACCTTGCCCTATGTGCCTTGGCGCAATTTATTGGGCAAGACCAAAAGCCCTTTATTATGCCGCTGATAAAAAACTTGCCGCTAAAGCCGGTTTTGATGATTCTTTTATCTATAAAGAAATTGCTTTACCCAAAAATAAACGCAAAATAAAAACAACAAAAGTTAATTTGCCTAGCGATAATGACCCCTTTGAAGAGTGGGCCAAAAACACTACCAAAACAGAATATTAATTATAAGGACCTCCGCAAAAATATTGTTGCGGAGGGTTTTTTATATTTTTATAATAGTAATTTATAAAATTCTATTTTCTTCTTATCCATTCTCCCCAAGTCATACACTCAAGGCCATTTATTTCAAGACATTCACGCGTTTCTTGTACAAAGCTCCCTACCATTTTACCTTCAACCCAGCGGCCCTGGGACATATTATCAAAGGCAATACAATCGCCATTATATACATTGCTATTTAAACAATTAGCATTAGTTATTATACCATCCTCATTTTCCGTTTGAATTTGACATCGGTTTCCTTCTCCATCATATCGGCAATATTTGTTGCCAAAATCACCCCAACTACTTTCTTCACATCCGGTGTCACCATGGTCATCCCAACAAAAATTTTCAAAGTTCTCTCCAAAAGTACCTTCTTCACAATATCCATCATCACAAAAAGAATAGTTAATCACTCCATCATTAACACTACAACTACCGCCACTTGATGCAATATATTCTTCTACGCCATCCCATCCCCAGGTGGTATTTAATTCTCCGCTACAAGGTACCCCTTGGCTGCTTGAGCCATAATCTTGGCCTTCTTCTAAGTGTAAATCAATGCAGGTTTTGTTTGTTATAGGGCGGCAATATAGCTTGTTTGTTTTATAATCTACCGATAGTTCATATTTTTTATCTTCGTCCACATTTTTACGCGTTGCCAAGGCTACTTCTTTATCATCACCATATACTTTATAGGTAAAATATTCGCTTTCAAAAGTGCTGCCCGTTGCTCTTTGCCCGCTTGCCTCATCTGTTAAAGAGATATCTAAATTGCCTACATTATCCGTATAATGCGCTGTGCCAAGTTTTTGTGC
>JAFQAA010000049.1 GCA_017417005.1 Elusimicrobiaceae bacterium
GGAAGAATCAGATTTTGAAATAATAAATGTTGATACTCAAAATCCCTCTCAAATAGTGTTAACGCTTGTTCCGTTTAATTTAGGTATTTCTACTTTTACAGCCACTTTAATTGATGATACCGGCAAAGCCTACACTACGCCGCCCTTGCCACTTGAAATTGCCAAAATAAAAACTAAATACGACGGGCAAAAACTGCTTGATATAAGAGGCCCTAATTTTTCCACAAGCAAAATATTGCCTTTTCTTTTAGTTTTGCTTATTTTAGGGTTAATAATTTATTTTATTTACCGCTATAAAAAACGCGCACAGCAGCAAAAAGCCTTAAAACTGGCAAATCCTTATTTAGATGAAACTAAAACGCCAGAAGAAGTTGCCCTTAGCCAAATTGACAGCCTGCTCTTAAAAGATTTATGGGAAACAAAGCAATATAAACTTTTCTATATTTACTTAACCGATATTTTAAGAGATTACTTAACGGCGCGTTTTGCTTTTGAAGCCCATAAATTTACTACAAAAGATTTGCTTAAATATATCAAAAAACGCCAAGATTTTAAGTCAGATTTAACCAGTCCGCTTGAAATCTTTTTAAAGTCTTCGGACTTTGTTAAATTTGCCAAGGCTATACCGACAATAGAACAAAGAGAAAGAAACCTAAGCGATTTGCGCTTGGTTATCAAAGAAAATGCCTTGCCCAAACCGGAAGAAAAAACAAATACGCAGGAGGTTAAAAAATGATTTTTGCCAGTCCCCATTTATTATATTTGCTAATACCTCTTTTTATAATTTGTCTTTTAGGTGCTTTTGTAAAAATTAAATTTAAAGCCCAAATAAAATATCCTTTGGCAAAAGGCCTAAAAGTTAAAACTTCGCCTTTATTTTTACTAGCAAGTTGGTTGCCCTTTTTGCTTGTAGTAGTTGCTCTTATTTTGCTTATTTTTGCCCTTGCGCGCCCACAAAAAAAAGGCAAAACAACTATTCCGCCTTCTAAAGGTATAGATATTATGATGACTATTGATACTTCAGGCTCAATGTCTGCTTTAGATTTTCAGCCTAACCGCATGGGCGCTGCTAAAGAAGCTGCTTTAGATTTTATCAGTAAGCGTTTAACAGATAGGATAGGCGTTGTGGTTTTTGCCGATAGTGCAATGCTTCAATGCCCTTTAACTTTAGATTATTTTGCCGTTGAAGAGTATATAAAACTTATTCATATTGGTATGCTTAAAAGTCCTGGTGGCACAGCTATTGGTGATGCTATTGCCGTTTCCACTTTACATTTAAAAGATAGCCCCACAAAAAGCAAAATTATAGTTTTGGTAACCGACGGGGAATCAAATACCGGCACGCTGGATCCAGTTTCGGCAGCTAAAGCGGCAAACGGATACGGAATAAAAATTTATACTATTGCAATTTCCGGCGAAGGTCTTATCCAGCAGCCTGTTCAAACGGCTTTTGGCACGCAAAATGTATCTTTTCAGGCAAATGATATAGGCGAGGGCCTTTTAAAAGAAATTGCCGCTTTAAGCGGGGGGCAGTTCTTCCGTGCGCGCAATAATATGGAGCTTGAAAATATTTACAAAACTATTGATGCCCTTGAAAAGACCGAGTTTGATAAAACAGCCCAAGTTGATTTTGAAGATGCCTACCAACCCTTTTTAGTTTTGGCGCTTATCTTGCTCCTTTGTGTTTTTATTTTGAAAAAATTTGTTTTTATAGAGGTGCCGTAATGGAATTATTCGCAAGTTTTAAAGTTTTTATTTACTTATTTTTTACGGCCCTTTTAAGCGGTCTTGTTTGGTTTTTAGGTTCAAAGCGCAAAGAAGCAATAATTAACACGCTTTGGTCTAAAACTAATTATAAAAATCTTGTAGATGGCACCTTAAAAACAAGAAGAATGTGGAAAAGTATTTTCTTTTTAACGGGCTTACTATTTTTATTTATTGCGCTTGCCGGCCCACAATGGGGCAGGGAAAAGGTGGAAGCTATGGCAACTTATTCCCAAGCGGTAATTGCGCTAGATGTTTCAAACTCAATGCTTGCGCAAGACTTTAAGCCAAACCGCCTTGAAAGTGCAAAAATTATGATAAATATGCTTCTTAGCCAAAGTTTTCAGCAGCGTCTTGGGCTTATTGCTTTTACTTCTAAGGCTTATTTGCAATGTCCTATAACAACGGATACTTTGGCCCTAAAAAGTTTAACAACTTCTTTTTCCACAACCAGCGTGCCACTTCAAGGGACTTCGCTTGCTGAGCCTTTGGAACTTGCCGCTAATATGCTTAGCCCTTATAGTGGCAAAAAAGCCGTTATTTTAATAACCGATGGGGAAGATCACCACCCAAAAGATATCCAACATGCCGTTTCTGTGGCTCGGGATAATCAAATAAGGGTTATAGCCGTTGGCGTTGGCAATACGGAGGGCGAACTTATCCCCATTCAAACCCCCAATGGCAAAGAATATAAAAAAGATAAAAAGGGCAATCCTGTTTTAACTAAATTAAATGAAAAAGTTTTGCAAGACCTAGCCCAGCAAACAGGTGGCGTTTATATCCGCTATAATAGCGAGCAGAAAACCGCAAACGATATTTTAGACCAGCTTGATCAGCTTGATAAAACAACCGACCAAAAATTAAAACTTTTTAAATATAAAAACCGCTATCAAATTGCTTTATTTATGGCTCTTATTTGTTTAATAATAGCTATACTTATTCCTTTAAGAAAGGTAGAATTTAGGGGGAAGGGTAAAAATGAATAAATATCTTTTTTTACTATTTTTGTTTTGCCCGCTTTTGCTTAATGCCGGCGTAAAGGGCGATTTAAAACTTGGCAATAAAGCCTACAAACAAGAAAAATACGGCTCTGCTTATGAATATTACCAAAAAGCTGCCAAGGCCGGTTCTTTGCAAGGCGTTTATAATAGCGCCGCGGCGTTATACCGCTTGGAAGATTACGGCGGCGCAAGTGAGCAATATTTAAAAGCGGCGCAAGATTCTTTGGAAAAAGAGGATAAACTTGCCCAAGATTCTTATTATAATTTGGCAAGTTCCCAATATAAAAACCAGCAAACTAAAGAAGCTCTTTTAAGCGCAAGGCAGGCTGTTTTACTTAATATGAAAGATGAGGCCGCTATTCACAATATGCAATTTATGCTTGAGGAACATAGTAAAAATAAACAAGACCAGCAAAATAAACAAGGTAATAAAAATGCTCCCCAGGATAATCAAGATAAAAGCCAAAACCAAAACCAGCAGGGCAGCAATAATCAAGATAAACAAAATCAAGATAACCAGGACCAAGAGCAAGATAAAGATAAACTAAGCCAAGAGCAAGCCCAGGATATTTTAAAAATGCTTGGCGAGGGAGAAAAGAAAAACACCCCACCGCCTTTGCAAGCTGCTAGCGGTAAAGAAAAAGACTCTCAAACACAAGTGGAGAATGATTGGTAATGACTCTAAAGAAACTATTTTTATTTTTTATTTTCTCAATGGCAACGATGGCTGCTTTTGCGCAAACGCAAGTTTATGCCCGGGTTGATAAAACTTACGCAGAAGTAAAAGAGGAAATAACCTTAACTATAAATGTTGTCAGTAATTCAACAAATATCAAAAATCCCATAATGCCTTCTTTGCCAAACTTTAATATTTACTCTTCCGGCCAGGCGCGCAATGTTAGTATGATAAACGGCAAAGTCAGCGTTAATATGCATTTTAATTATATTTTATCGCCAAGGTTTGCCGGCAAAAGCACAATAGGTTCTTTTGCGGTGGAAGTTGACGGCCAGGTTTATAAAACCGAACCTATTGAAGTTGAAGTTTACCGCGCAGGCCAGGGCAGCGGGGCAAAAACTACTGCCGGTAAGATGCCTGCTTACTCTTCTTCCCAAACCTATCAAAATAAAGTTAAGGCAGCAAAAACCGGCCAGGCCCAAAAACCTAGTCAAATTGCGCCTTCCAAGCGCAATTTGTATCCCGATTTTTTTATGACGGCCAAAGTTGATAAAATGCAAGCCTATTTAAACGAGCAAATAAATTTAAAAATAAGGTTCTATCAAAACAAAAGCACTCTTGGCAATCCCCAATATGAAAGACCTAAAATGGAAGGTTTTATTTTTGAAGATATCAAAACAAATGAGGGTTTTGAAGAAAAAGGGGGCAGTCAATACCGCTATATAGAATTTGAAATGGCCCTCTTTGGCATTTTACCGGGGGAAGCAACTATCGGCAGCGCAAAAGTTGAATATGTGCCCTCTTCCGGGATGTTTGACGCCTTTGATATGTTTTTTGGCAGTGCAGCCAGCCCCCAAATAGTTAAAACAGAACCGATAGAAATTACCATTAAACCCTTGCCAACAAAAGATAAAACAGCAAATTTTGCCGGTGCTGTTGGCAGGGATTTTCAAATTTCAACCCAGGTTGATAAAGCAGAACTT
This sequence comes from Elusimicrobiaceae bacterium, assembly GCA_017417005.1. GTDB lineage: Bacteria > Elusimicrobiota > Elusimicrobia > Elusimicrobiales > Elusimicrobiaceae > Proelusimicrobium. Next base: position 4,425 of record JAFQAA010000049.1, read on the forward strand.
CATGTTGGGGAAACTTTAGTTTTAACTACCAAAATTTCCGGCATAGGCAATATGCGTGCAATAGATACTTTGCCCGCTCTTGACTTAGGCCCTTCTTTTAGAATTTATGATTCTACTTCCTCTTCCAGCACAAAAATACGCTCCGGTTTGCTTGGCGGGATAAAAGAATTTAAAACAATTATCGTGCCGCGAACTTCCGGCAATTTTACTATACCGCCAAGTGTGTTTCAGTATTTTAATCCGCAAATAGAGTCTTATCAAACTATTCAAAGTGCGCCGATTAACTTAAAAGTTTTGCCCGCGCTTGATAACCAAAGGGATGCTTTAGCGGTGCAAGATTTTTCGCAAAACAGCGCTCAAAACGGCAAGAAAATAGAAAGAATTTCACGCGATATTTACTATCTTAAAAAAGAGGAAACTTCCCTTCTAAATAAAACTTTGACTGCTGTTAAATATTTTGGCAAATATAATTATCTTTTATTTGCTGTTCTTGCTCTTGCTTTATTAATTAATTTTATCAGCAAAGGGGAATTTGAATTCCTATCCAATCAAAAAGCTTATTTAAAAGCAAAAAGAAAAATAAGTAAAGCCCAAAATATCAGCGCCATTGCGCCAGCCTTACAAGAATATTTAGCAGCAAAACAAGGCAAGGCTTTGGGTATAATGACTATTGCGCAAAGTGCCAAAAATCTTAAACTTGACACGGCAACAAGCACCCTTTTAAATGCTTTCTGGCAGGAACTTGAAATGCTTAAATATGCCCCAAGTGATACCCTTAAAAACACCCTTGCCCTTAAACAATTTGTGCAAAGGGCCTTAAACTTGCTTAAACAAATTGAAAAGGAGGCAAAATAATAATGAATAATATTTTTAAGAATTTTTTACTAGCTAGCGTTCTTGCTTTTTTTGCTCCTTATCTTTTTGCTCAGGAAAGTGCCGCGCAAAAAGCCTATAACCAAGGCGATTATTTGCAAGCAGCCCAAATTTATACTGAGCAACTAAAATCAGCCCAAAAACCAAGCGCTGCCTTGTATTATAATTTGGCAAATAGTTATTATAAACTTGGTTTAACGCCGCGCGCTATAGCAAATTATTATAGGGCCTGGCGTTTAAATCCGCGTGATAAGGATATTAGGCACAATCTAAGTTTTGTTATGGCGCAAAACGGCCAAAGTCTTATTCCTGGCGATGTGCCCGCTTCGGCCTTTCATTTATTCTTTTACTTATCTATAATAGAGTTAGAAGGCCTTTTATGGCTACTCGGCTGGCTTTTTGTTATAGTTTTTATTTTCGTTTTAATAAGCGATAATAGAAAGTTAAAAAAAGTTCTTATTTGTTTAGGTGTTGGCATACTTTTTGTTGGTGCTTGGTATTTGGCAAGAAGACCTTTTGATACAAAACATCTAGCCGTAATCAGCGTGAATCAAGCGGAAGTCCGCAGCGGTCCGGGGCTAAACTTCCCTGTTAATTTAAGCGTTCCGCGCAATAATATTGTGCAAGTTAAAGACACAAAAGATAATTGGACGCAAATTTTAATTCCGCAAGCAAATGCGCAAGGCTGGGTTCTTAAAGAAGATTTAGAGGAGATATAAAATATGTTTACAAAAAAAGAAGCAGAGGAGTTAAGACAAGTTTTAACTTATGTCGGCGATAATTTAGGCCCCCAAATTGAAACACTTGCCCAAAAAACGATAGAGTGTTTTAAAAAAGGCGGCAAGGTTATTTTAATGGGTAATGGCGGCAGCGCAGGCGATGCCCAGCATATCGCGGCAGAATTTGTCGGCAGATATAAAAAAGAAAGAAAATCTTACCCCGCGCTTGCTTTAAACACAAACACATCTTCTTTAACGGCTATCGGCAATGATTATGGCTATGATGTTTCCTTTTCGCGCCAAGTTGAAGGTTTTGCCAAGGAAGGCGATATTGTTATCGGTATTTCCACTTCCGGCAATAGCAAAAATGTTTATAAAGCGCTTGAACTTGCAAAACAAAAAGGTTGCTACACGGCGGCTTTTCTTGGTAAAGATGGCGGCACAATAAAAGATATTGCCGATTTGCCACTTATTGTGCGTTCTAATAATACACCGCGCATTCAAGAATGCCATATCTTTATCGGACACACACTTTGCGAACTTGTGGATAAGGAGTTAAACTAAAATGAAAGTTGCCCTTGGCTGTGATCACGCCGGTTTTGCTATAAAAGATATAGTTAAAAAAACTATTGAAGATTTTGGCGCGGAAGTTTTAGATTTCGGTACTTTTTCAAGTGATAGTGTTGACTATCCGGATTTTGCTGCAAAAGTTGCTTTAGCCGTTTCTAAAGGCGAGGCACAAAAAGGTATTTTAATTTGCGGCAGCGGTATCGGCGTTTGTATTACGGCAAATAAATTTAAAGGCGTGCGCGCTTCTATTGCGCACGATGAATATAGTGCAGAGCAAGGCGTTTTACACGATAATATGAATGTTTTATGCCTTGGCGCCCGTGTCGTTAAGGCCGAAATTGTGCCTTCTTTAGTTAAGGCCTTTTTAGGTGCAGAGTTTCAAGCTGGTGAAGAACGCCACGCCCGCCGTTGTGGTAAAGTCCTTGATATAGAAAAACAGAATTTTAAGTAAGAAATATTCTTGAAAGGTTAAACTCCTCTTTAAAAATAAAGAGGAGTTTTTATGTAAAAATTACAACTCTTTTAATATCGGAACAATCTGGCTAAAAGCGTGGCCGCGGTGGCTGATTTTATTTTTTTCTTCTGTCGTCAAAGCGGCCATTGTTTTGCCAAGTTCTTTAACTTCAAAAATAGGGTCATAGCCAAAACCTTGCGTGCCAAAATAATCTTGGGTAATATAGCCCTCAACCGCGCCTTCTTTAATAATAATTTCTCCACTTGGCAAAGCAAGAGCGCAAATTGTTTTAAAACGCGCAGTCCTTTTTTCCTTTGGCAAACCTTCAAGTTCACTTAAAAGTTTTATATTGTTGGCCTCGTAATCAGCCTTATCTTTAAAAGCGTAGCGCGCGCTAAAAACACCCGGCGCGCCGTTAAGAGCATCTACCATTAAACCCGTATCATCGGCAAGGGTGGCAAGACCGGTTTGCGCAAGTCCGCTTTTTGCTTTTATTAGGGCATTTTCTTTTAAAGTTAAGGCAGTTTCTTCCGGCTGTATAAGAGAGGGAAAATCTAAAAAAGTAAAATACTCAAACTTTTCGCCTTTATTATTTTCGGTAGGCAAAATTTTTAAAAGTTCTGCTTTTTTATGTTTATTGGCGGTGGCAATAAAAATTTTCATTTTTTATTTTCCTTTTTTAAAACGACCCCGTTTCTCGGGCAAAGTTTATTTATGGGGCAAGTTTTGCATTCTGGCTTTCTTGCGTCGCAAGGGCCTCTGCCGTGCCAAATAAGGGCGTGGCTTATCCAATGCCAATATTTTTTATCTAGCATTTTCATTAGGTCTTGTTCTATTTTTAAAGGCTCGGTGTTTTTTGTTAAACCAAGACGGAAAGATAAACGCTTAACATGAGTATCAACCACAATGCCCTCATCAATGCCGTAAAAATCGCCAAGCACAACATTGGCCGTTTTTCTGGCAACACCGCGCAAGGTCAAAAGTTCGGCCATAGTATGCGGCACCTCGCCTTTAAAATCGCTAACTATTTTTTTAGAACTTTCCAAAATGCTTTTTGCCTTTGCGTGATAAAAACCGGTTGATTTAATAAGCGTTTCTATATCTTTGATATCCGACGCAGCCATTTTTTGGGGTGTTGGATATTTTTTAAAAAGAGCGGGGGTAACTTTATTTACTCTTTCGTCAGTGCACTGGGCTGATAAAATAACCGCCACCAAAAGTTGATAGGCGCTATTATTATAAACAAGCGCAGTTTTTGTTTTAGGATATAACTTTTTTAGTTCTGTTAAAAGTTCAGGCAATTTTTCTTTTTTTAAAAGCATATTTTATACCTAGTATGATAAATAAAATCAGCAAGTTAATTAAAATTATTACGGCCCCACTTGGTAAATTAAGCAAGAAAGAAAGATATATCCCCAAAATAATACTTGCGCACGAAAATAAACAAGAATAAAGAAGAGTTTGTTTAAAAGATTTTGCAATTTGCAAAGCCGCACTCGGCGGAACAATTATCAAAGCAGAAACAAGCATTATACCAACCGCTTTTAAAGCAATTACGATACAGGCTGCGCTAAAAATAATTAAAAGGGTATTAATTTTATCTGTATTTATGCCGGCAGTTTTGGCAAAGTTTTCATCAAAAGTCATCGCCACAAGTTCGTGGTAATAATAAAAGACTAAAGCTATACTCATTAAAACAAGCAGTAAAGAAAGCAAAATTTCTGCCTTAGAAATTGTTAAAATACTGCCAAATAAAAACCCCATTAAATCAATATTAAAACCACCGGCAACAGCTGCAATAATTAAACCTAGCGCAATGCCAAGCGCGCTTATTATGCCAAGCGCGCTATCAGCGTAAATCTTTTCGTTTTTAGTTAATTTTATTATGCCAAGCGCGCTTAAAATGACCACCGGCAAAGCAACAAACAAAGGGCTTGTTTTAGTTAAAAAACCAAGAGCAACCCCGCTTAAAGCCACATGGCTTAAACTATCCCCCATCAAACTAAGGCGTTTTAAAACAAGAAAAGTGCCTATAAGCGAAGTAAAAATTGCTATCAGTAAGCCGCCCAATATTGCTTGCCAAATAAAAGAGTAAGAAAATATTTCTAACAAATTCATTTTACCTCCCTTGGTGCGTGAGTATGGTTATGTTCGGGAAAAGGGCAGGAATCTTCCGAGTGTAAATGGTCCATAATATGCTGGGTATAAGAGCCAAAATAATTTGCCACGGCTTTAGAAGAGCAAAATTCTTCTTTACTGCCACTAAAAATAAGTTCTTTATCCAGCACCATAAAATCGCTTGCGTATTTGCCAATTTCTGCAATATCGTGGGTAATAAGTAAAATTGTTGTGTTTTGTTCTTTATTTAATTTTGCAAGCAATTCAAAGAAACTATCGCGCGAAGTGCTATCTAAGGCAGTTGTCGGCTCGTCTAAGATAATAAGTTTTGGTTTATTTACTAAAGTTCTTGCCAGTAAAACGCGCTGTTGTTGGCCACCTGAAAGTTCCGTAAAAAGTTTATTTCTGTATTGAAAGCAGTTTGTTGTTCTCATCATTTGAAGAACATTTTTTATATCTTCTTTATTAAATATTTTTGGCGATTTTTTAATACTTAAAAGCCCCATTTTTACCACTTCAAAAGCCGTTAAGGGCATAAGGCGTGGCGGCGTTATTTTTTGTTCTTGATAACCAAGTTCTTTAAAATGTTCCTGTTTCCAAAAGGTTAAGCGTCCGCTTTGCAGGGGCAAAAGGCCAAGAAGTATTTTAATTAAAGTTGTTTTACCGCTGCCGTTCGGGCCGATAAGAGCCGTCCAAGAGCCTTCTTTTAAATTAAAGGAAATCTTGTTTAAAACTTTTTGGCCGCGGTAAGCGTGCGAAATATTTTTTGCTTCTATCAAGTCCATTTTTTATTTACACTCAAGTCCTATTTTAAGATTTTCAAGGTTTTTATACATAAAATCTTGGTAAGTAATTTGTCTGTCAAATTCTTCTTTTGTTATATGCTCAATTGTATAAAGCATTAAAATTTGTGTATTTGTTTGCGCTGCAATCAAGGCGGCCATTTCTGGGGGGAGGGCTTCTTCTGTAAAAATATATTTAATATTCCTTTCTTTAATTTGCTTTATCATTTCTAAAATATCTTTTGGGCTTGGTTCTTGAGATTCTGAAGAGTTTACAAGCGGTTTAAAATTAAGTTTATAATTTTGTGCCAGTTCTTCAAAAGCAAGATGCCCGATATGGTAAATATCGCGAAAACGGCAATTTTTAAGCCCGTTCGTATAGGCCTCTTTTAATTTATTTATTTCCTTTTCAAAGACAATTAAATTTGCATTTAAATAGGGTTCTAACTCTGGGTAAAATTTTTGCAAGTCATAGGTTGCGTTTTTAGTCATTAAAAAGGCTTTATCAAAGTCCATCCAAAGATGAGTGTAAGAATTGTTTGTTATACCCTTGGCTAACGCTAAAGCTTTATCTTTTTTTATTTCATAAGCCCAGGGTTCCAATTTCCTGTCCACATAAAAAAAGAAAGGTGCTTTTGCCACTTTTAAAATATCTTTTGGCAAAGGCTCAAAAGAGTGTGGTTCAACCCCCGGCGGCATAAGCATAGAAATATCTGCCTTATCTTTAATAATATTTTTTACTAAAGTATAAGGGACATAACTGGAAGTTAAAATTTGCGGTTTTTCTTGGGAATTTGTCCGTGGCGCATCTTGCCCTTTTGTGCAAGCACAAAAGGTAAGGCTAGCTGTCATCGTAAAAAAAACGGCAGCTAGTTTAAACAAGTTTAATGCGCCTTTATTTTTCATTAGATAATACCTAATTTTTTTCCGCATTTAACAAAGGCTTCAACGGCTTTTTGCAAGTTTTCTTGGGTGTGGTCGCTTGTCATAATAGTTCTTATTCTTGCTTTGCCTCTTGGCACGGTGGGAAAAACTATTGCAAGCGCAAAAACACCTTCCTCAAAAAGCATTTTGCTTAGTTCTTTTGCTTTTTTCTCGTCGCCGACCATAACAGGAGTAATAGGTGTTTGAGAATTGCCGGTATCAAAACCTGCTTTTTTAAGTTCTTCTTTAAAGAAGTTTGTATTATCCCAAAGTCTTTTTAAACGCTCAGGCTCATTATAAATAATATCAAGCCCGGCAATACAACTTGCAATAACTGCAGGCGGGTGCGAGCTGGAAAATAAAAACGGACGCGCAACACTTTGTAAATATTGTTTAAGTTCAAAGGAGCCGGCCGCATAACCACCGATAGTGGCAAATGCTTTTGAAAGCGTGCCAATTTGAATATCAACCTGTCCTTTTAAATTATAATAGGCAACCGTGCCCCTGCCTTGAGGTCCGATAACGCCGCTTGCGTGGGCATCGTCAACCATAGTTATAACCTTATGTTTTTTGCAAAGCTCAACAATTTCGGGTAAGTTAGCAATATCGCCGTCCATACTAAAAACGCCGTCTGTTACAAGCAATTTTCTTCTTGCGTTTTTAACATCTTCGTCTGTTTCTAAAATTTCTTTTAAATGGGCCATATCGCTATGGCGGTAGATTTTGCGTTTTGCTTTGGAAAGTCTGCCCCCGTCAATAATAGAAGCGTGGTTTAACTCATCAGAAATAAGCACATCTTGCGGGCTAGTCATTAAACTTTGGCAAACAGCAGTGTTTGAAGTAAAACCCGATTGTATAACAATAGAAGCCTCGGTTCCTTTAAACTCGGCAAGTCTTTTTTCCAAAACTTCGTGCAAAGAAGTTGTGCCGATAATTGTTCTAACGGCAGCCGTGCCAATGCCGTATTTTTTTGTTGCTTCAATAGCGGCTTCTTTTATTTTTGGATGGCTCGCTAGACAAAGGTAATTATTGGAAGTTAAGTTAATAACTTCTTTGCCGTTAATTTTACAAACTGGGCCTTGCTCGCTTTGTAAAATAGCAGGTTCAATAAAGCGTTCTTCTTTTTTAAGAAGGGCAATTTCTTCCTTTAAAAAATCTAAATTAGCCATTTTTAACCTCTAGGGAACAAGCAAAATCTTGCCGCATTCTTTTTTAGGGTCAAGGGCAATTTCAAAGGCTTTTTGGAAATCTTTCATTTTAAAAGTGTGGGTGATAACGGGGCGCGGATCAATGGCTTTGCTCTTTAAAAGGCTTTCCATTTTATACCAACTTCTAAAAATTTCCCTGCCGGTAATACCTTGTAATCTAACTGCTTTAAAAACAATTTGATTTGCATAATCTAAAGTTAAATCGCCTTTAGGTAAACCAAAAGCAACAAATTTGCCCGCCGGTTTAACGGCTTTTAAAGCAGTATTAACAGCTTGTTGATTGCCGGACATTTCAAGCACAATATCAATGCCGCTTTTTTCGCCGCCGGCTTCAATAATTTTTTCTAAAGTATTATCTTCTGTGGGGTCAATAATAACATCTGCCCCCATTTGCGCGGCTAAATTTTTTCTAAAGGCGGAAGTTTCAACGGCAATAACTTTTGCTGCTCCGCAGGCTTTTGCAATTTGAACGGCAAATAAACCTTGCGGTCCGCAGCCGGATATTAAAACAGATTTACCGATAATATCTTCTGACAAAGTTGCAAAAACAGCATTACCCAAAGGCTCCATAATTGAGCCAATATCTTTTAGAGAATTATCACTATGTTTCCAAGCACATCTTGCCGGCACGGCAGCATATTCTGCAAAACCGCCTGGCACATCAATACCCAAAATTTTTAAATTACTGCAAACATGTCTTTGGTCATTTCTGCATTGATAGCACATACCGCAAAAGATATGGCTTTCAACAGAAACAAAATCCCCTTTATTAAAGCCTTTTGCTTTATCGCCGATTTCAACAACTTCGCCACACATTTCATGGCCGAAGACAAAAGGTATCGGCATACGCGCAGCCGACCAAGAAGAATAGGTATAAATAGGTAAATCGCTACCGCAAATAGAAGTTGCGTGTATTTTAATTAAAAGCTCATCGCTTTTAATTCTTGGTGTATCAATATCTATATATTCAGCACCGGGTGCTGGTTTTGTTTTACAAATTGCTTTCATATAATTAATTCTCCTCTTCTTTTAATTTTACATTATTTAGACACGGGGTTTTCAAGATATAAGGTATAGTCAAAAGCCCCGGGATAGATAAAATCAGAACAACCAAATAAAAATGTTTATAGCCAAGTGCCATTTGAAGTTTGCCGCTTAGCATACCGGGCACCATCATACCAAGTGCCATAATGCCGGTGGAAATTGCATAATGTGATGTTTTATATTTGCCGGAACATATAAGCATAATAAAAATAGTAAAAGCCATAAAGCCAAGTCCGTAGCCAAACTGCTCGAAGCAAAGTAAAACGGCAATAGTTGTTAAACTTGGTGCAAAATAAGCCATATAAAGATAGACGATATTAGGTAAAGTCAGTGCCAAGGCAAAAGGCCAAATACATTTTTTAAAGCCGTATTTTGCAAGTAAAAATCCGCCTGAAATATTACCTATTATTAAGGCAATCATAGCAAGGGTTCCTTTGATAAAGCCAAATTCTTTAAGAGAAATACCTAAAGCACCTTCCGAAATAGGTTTAA
>JAFQAA010000050.1 GCA_017417005.1 Elusimicrobiaceae bacterium
TATCAAAATTATTTTGGAAAAAAGTCCCTCAACAAAACCTTTTGCCGATATTTTGGCAGGACGCCTGCCCTTTAAATAATGATAGATTTAAGTCTTCTTCCCAAAAAGCCCGGCGTTTATATTATGAGGGATAAAACAAACTTCATAATATATATCGGCAAGGCAAAAAATATCTCAGCCAGAGTTCACCAATATTTTACCAAAGGCGAACTTATCAGCCGCGCGTGGAAGATACCCCTTCTTGTCCCCTTAATTGCCAAAATTGATTATATTGTTTGCGCAAGCGAGCGCGATGCTTTACTCCTTGAAAACAAACTAATCAAACGCTATCAGCCGTTTTTTAACACAATGTTAAAAGACGCAAAAAGTTATCCTTATCTAAAATTAACAAACGAAGATTTCCCGCGCCTTGTCTTAACACGCCAATATAAAGAAGACGGCTCTTTATATTTCGGCCCTTATCCAAAAGTTGCTTTGCTAAATAATCTTTTGCGCTTTTTGTGGAAAAGCAAAATAATTTCCCTTAGACCTTGCAAATGGAGTTTTTCCCTAAAAAAACCGCTTGCGGATAAAAAAATAAATGGCTGCATTTACTATCATACAGGCCAATGTCTTGCCCCTTGCGCCAAGCCCGAAAACCGCCCTTTATATAAAAAAATGGTTAAGCAAATTAAACTATTTTTAGAGGGTAATTTTTCTGCTTTTCAAACAATGCTTCAGCGCGAAATGCAAAAAGCCAGCAAAAATATGGCCTATGAAGAAGCCGCAAAATATAGAGATTTGCTTTCTTCTCTTGACTCTATGAAAGAGCGCGTTAAAATAAGTGAATTTAAAGAAGAAAAACTTAAAACTTATATTGAAGCCAGCACCAAACTGCAAAGATTAAGCGAAATACTTGGCTCCAAAAAACCTATCCGCCATATTGAAGCTTTTGATAATTCCCACCTGCAAGGTAAACAGGCTGTTGGCGGTATGGTGTGTTTTGTTGACGGGCAAAAATATAAAGCGCATTACAGGCGTTTTAAAATTAAATCAGCTTTACCTGAAACCGGCGGAGATGACTTTTTGATGATGAAAGAATGCGTTATGCGCCGTTTAAAACAACTTGAAAAAACGCCCAAACAAAATCACCCTGATTTGTTTTTAATTGACGGCGGTAAAGGGCAACTTCACTTTGCGCTTGAAGCAATAAAACAGCGCGGTTTTGATATTCAAGTTATTTCTCTTGCTAAAAGGGAAGAAGAAATTTTTACGCCAAATTCTTCTAAAAGTATTAAACTAGAAAAAAGCGATCCGGCACTGCGCTTGATTATGGAAATCCGCGATGAAGTGCACCGCTTTGCCATAACCTATCACCGCTTACTCAGAAACAAAGCCCTTTTAAATAAAAAATAAACTAATAAAAAGCCCTCTTATTAAAAAAATAAGAGGGCTTTAACTTTTAAAGTTTAGTTCGTTTCTAAAAGCAATTAGAAGCGCACAAATCTTTCAACTTTAATTGTGCAACCAAGTTCTTTAGAAGCGGCTTCAACATAACCTTTAACGGAAAGTTTGCTGTCTTTCATATAAGGTTGGTCAAGCAAGCAGACATCTTTATAGAATTTGTTGATTCTGCCGGGTATCATTTTTGCGATAGCGGCTTCCGGTTTGCCTTCGTTTTTGGCTTGGGTCATTGCAATTTCTTTTTCTCTTTCAATGATTTCAGCGGGCACATCTTCTTCTTTAAGATATTGGGCAACCATACCGACTGCTTGCATAGCAATATTTCTTGCCACTTCTTTTGCGGCTTCTTCTTTGCCGTTTACACCGCTTAACTCAACTAAAGCACCTTTTTTATTATCGCTGTGGACATAATAACCAATTAAGTTATTATTTGCGTTCCAGCAAACAGCTTTAGTGAAGGAAACATTTTCCCCGAATTTAGGGGCTTTTTCTTCAATAAGTTTCTTTAAGGTTTCATCAGTTGTATAATCAGCGATGGTCGGGTTTTTAAGCATATAATCTGCGATACTTTCAACTAGGCTGATAAAATCCGGTGTTTTGGCAACGAAGTCAGTTTCGCAACCAAGGTAAGCCATTGCATAGGTTTTATTATCGGCGGAAATTTTAAGGGCAAGTCTGCCTTCTTTGGTTTCTCTGCCGGCTCTTTTTGCCATATCGGCAAGGCCTTTTTTGCGTAAATAAACGATAGCGGCTTCAACTTCATTATTGCTTTGGGCAAGGGCTTGTTTACAAGCACCAAGACCGGCGCCGGTTTTTTCTCTTAAAACTTTAATTAATTCTAAAGTGGACATTTCTTTCTCCTTCTAAAATTTTACTTACCCGCGCTCTTTTTTAGTAAAGAGCGCAGGTTTTAAAGTAATTTATTTTGCTTCTTCTGCTTTTTCTTCTTTAGCAGCTTTTGTTGTTTTTTTAGCAGTTGTTTTTTTGGTTGTAGTTTTTTTAGCAGCAGTTTTTTTAGCTGTTGTCTTTTTTTCTTTTGTGCCTTCTTCTGCTTTAACTTCTTCTACTTCTTTAACTTCTGCTTTTTCTTCAACTTTAACTTCTTCTTTAGCAAGTTCAGCGGTTTCTTCTGTAATAGCGGCTGCTTTTAAAGCTTCTGCCATGATAGGATTTTCAACCGGTTTTTCTTCTTCAACAACTTGCTCGGCCGGTTGTGGGCTCACTTCTGCTCTTGCTTCTAAAATAGAATCAGCAATAGCGGCACAGAAAAGTTTAATTGATCTTGCAGCATCATCATTACCCGGGATAGGATAATCAATATTATCCGGGTCGGCGTTTGTATCGCAAACGGCCACAACGGGGATACCTAAAATTTTTGCTTCTCTAACAGCGCCTTGGGTATCAACCGGATCAATAACAAAAAGAACATCGGGAAGAGATTTCATATCTCTAATACCGCCGAGTAATTTTTGCAAGCGGTTAAGTTCTTTTGTTAAGCGGGAAGATTCTTTTTTGGAAATTGCTTTTAAAACGCCTTCGCTTTCCCATCTTTCAAGTTCGGCCATTCTTTCAACAGATTTTCTAACGGTTTGGAAATTGGTTAAAGTTCCGCCGAGCCATTTTTCGTGAATGCAAGGGCAGTTAACTCTTGCGGCTTCTGTTTGGATAGCATCTTGTGCTTGTTTTTTTGTTCCGACAAACAAGAATTTAGAACCTTTTTTTGCTTCTTCTTTAATATAAGCACAGGCTTTTTTTAATTCCTTTGCGGTTTTTTGTAAGTCTAAGATATGAACGCCGTTTCTTTCGCCAAAGATATAGCGGCTCATTTTAGGGTTCCATCTGGAAGTTTGGTGGCCAAAGTGAACACCAGCCTCAAGCATGGCTTTCATTGATATATTGCTCATTTATTTTCTCCTTAGTGATAGTTGCCAAAATTTAGGTAGAGGATACCTATGGCGACAACTTATCATAGTTAATGGTAAAAGCATTTAATTTACAAACTTGTTTCGCTTTTAACTCACATTTAACCTATATAAATTATACAAAAAAAGGCCTGTATTCGCAATACAGGCCTTTTATATATTTAAGAGATTTATTCTTTTAAGCGATCTCTAAACTTTTGGAAGATTAAAGATATGCCAAACAAGATGCCAGCTATGGCAAAAAGTCCGATTATTCTATATAAAATACCCAAAGCCCACAAATCAAACATAAATAGTTTAATAACACAGAGGGCTATAATCACCACGCCAACATTTAATAAGGCTTTGCTCTTATTATAAAAAGCAATAAGGCAGGCTGTTGCGCCATACAAAGTCCAAGCGATAGTATAAGTAATTGTTGCGGCAAAGTTGCCAAAGAAGTTAAATGTTAATACTTCCCCTGTATTGCCAAAGAAATTTGCAATTTCTATATTGACTAAATAAAACAGCAAAACTGCCCCTGCTGTATTAAGGATAGCAGAAATTATTTTATCCTTACTTATCCAATATTTAGCTGCGCTAAACATTGCTCCTGCCGATATGGAGTAAACAAGCAAATACCAGTTAAATAGTTTTGCTTCAAGGGTGTAGTAAGTAAAGAAGTCTCTTATAAAAATAAGTCTTGCAAAAGCGATAAGTAGCAACAAAAAGCCCACTTTTGCGCTCCAAATATTAGGAACTTTTTTATTTAGAATAATAAGGGCTGCGCCTTCAACAGCCAAGGCTAAAGTAAACCACTGGTTTGTAAATATCAAACTAATAGCTGCTGTTATAAAGAAGATGCTTGCCATAGAGGTAATAACAAAAGCGTTTCTATACCTATTTAGCAGCGTTTCTTTATATAATGCCATAGCATTTAGAGTAAATAAAGCACCAAAAGGCAAAGCGATTAGGCCTTTATTTATATTTAAGGAAAAAGTATCTTGCGCTATTAAAATAATCCACGCAACTAAACCCATATAAACGCTTGCAAGCCACTCTTGCCAGGAATCTTCTTTAAAATCTTTTTTGCATAAGAAAGGATAAATAAAGAATAATACAAAGAATACGCAGGCAATAACAACTTGGTAAGTATCATGTGCTTTATTAAAAATAAAACTGGAACCAAGCGCCGCAATTAAAATTAAACTTGGCTTTTTATAAGCCCTTGCCAAACTTAAACATATTAAGTTAAGCGTAATTGCGGCAAACCAAACATAATACATATTTGTTGTGCTAAACATTGTAAGAAACCACAGGGCCGCAAATATTAAACTAAAATATTCTCCATCTTTTTTAGCCAAATGTAAAATGCTAAATAAATTGATAGCGCCAAGCAGTAAATAACTGCTGAAAGTATAAGGAAGCAGAGCCACTTTTGCGCAAAGCATATAATCAAGAAGAATTAAAACAGCAACAGCGCAAAGTTGCAAAGGCAGTTTATAAGGCGCGTAGTCCCTAAAAGCAAGCAGAAGTAAAGCCGTATTTACAATAAAAATATTTGCTAGGACAAAGGAAAAATCTTTTGGCGTTGCACTTTGTAATGTAAATAAGAAACTAAATAATAAAGAAGCAAGAATATAAGAGCCAAAAGCAGTTTTTAATAAGGGTGATAATTTATCTTTAAATTTATAAGCAATACTAAAAAGGACTAAGTTAAAAATAATTACCCCGTTGTGAACAAAAGCCAAATTTTCAAGTTTTAAATTGTTTTGTGTAATAGTCCAAAAAACAATAAACAAAGCAAGCAAATTAACAATAGGGGCAAAGGTTTCTTTAGTTTTTACATTTATAACTAAAGAGTTGGCTAAACTTGCCCCTAAAAGCACAAATAGTAGCAAAAGTCCGCTTGTTTGAATGGCAAAAACACTATCAGTCCACATTATTAAAGAAAAAAGGAAAATGGAACTTGTTATATAAGCAGGTATTTTAAAGATATCAGGTTCACCATAGTATAAAATAAAAATAAGAACATTACTTATGGTAATTAAAATTAGCAAATTAAAAAGTATTTCACAGGTGGGGCCAAGGAAGGCTGTTAAAGGTAAAAACATAAAAACCCCAAGGATAATAAAGGCACTAAAGATATACTTAATAAGTAGGGGCAGTTTTTCTTTTAAATTGATATAGACAGCAGTTAAAGCCATGCTATAAATTGTAAATATTATTTGGAAGATATTTGCTCTTTGCGGATTAAAATCTTTACCCAGCCAGGCAATTTGGCACATAAAAGTAAAAAATAAAGAGCTTGCTAAAAGATTATTCCAGCCCTTTTTTAAAGAAACGGCAATTGCTGCCCCGTTGATGAAAGCGATATAAGTAAAAAAGAATATATAATTATCATTTCCGGTGCTAAGTAAAAGCGGTGTAATAAATGCTGCTACCATTCCTAGAAAACTGATAAATTGCATATCTTTTTTTGCTGAAATATAAAAAGAAACAAAAGAAATAGTTGCCATTAAAACAAAGGCAACAGGTAAATTAATCATATTGTAAAGCGAAAAAGCGCAGTAGGTTGCAATAAGGAAAGTTGTTATTCCGCTTGCACATAAAGTAGCAGCAGCGGTTTTAAGTTTTTCATCCTTTATCATTAAACCGACAGCAAGTAAAATTAAGCCAATTAATCCTGCAGCAGCAGTAATCATTTGTTTGCTGATAATATTATTTTGAACGGCATAAATAAGGCCGAAAATTACAGCAAGAATAAAAGCAAAAGCCGCAATCCAAGAAAATAATTTTGCTGCCGTAAAATGAAATTCAGGCAGAAGTTTTTTTGAATTTTCTTTGGAAAATTTTTCCGTTTCTTTTTGGTTTGAAGAAATAAAAATTTCTTCTTTCTCTTGCCGTTTTGTTGGGGAAGTTATTTCTTGTGTATCAAAAGAGGGTTGTTTATATGCTGGTGTTGTAAATTCTCTTTTGTTTTCAGGTTCTTGTTTTGTGGCAGCGGGAATAACTTTGTTTTCTTGTCTGTTAAATGTTGGGGGATTTTCTGATAGAATATTTATTTTTTCTGATAGAAAGTTTACTTTGTCTTTTAAATTAGAGACTTTTACAAATAAAACTACTACCGCAATTAGTAATATGACTTCCATATTTCCTCCTAGAAGGTATATATAGAATAATTTTAGCATAAAAAAAGCCTGTTATTTTCTAACAGGCCTTTAAAGTATTTGGTTTTGGAAAAGATTAGAATCTTCCGTTAACGATTACCATTACAGGTAACCAGCCATTTTCTTTAATGATGTTAACTAAACCGATTTGTAAACCGCATTCAACTCTTCTTGCATTGTTAACAAAACCGAGTTGAAGACCGGTTAAATTTTCGGCTTGGTTATAGAAACCCCATTGAACACCTTTCATTTCTTGACCTAAGTTAACAAGACCAGTTTTTAAACCGGTGAAGGTGCCTTTGTTTACATCAAGAATACCGCCGGTTAAACCGACTGCATCTGTTGTAACGTTGTAGATAGCGCCTTGTAAACCGCGCATTTCGTTAGATCTTGCATAACCATAAGCTGCAGACCAACCCCACATTTGGTCGGCTCTGGAAGAACCGATTACCCAAGAAATACCATGAACGGTCGGTGTATTTGCATCAACTAAACCAAGAACGACATTTGCGTGATTGGTTTTGGGCCAAGCAATATTATCATATAAGGATAATTTGATTGGTGATTCAGCAGCTGCTGTTAAGCCTAAAGTGGCAACGAGAACAGCAAGCATTAATAACTTTTTCATTTACATCCTCCTTGTTTTACTGCATAATTATATACTACAATTTTTATATGAAAAAGTTTACATTTTTTTTAATTTTATTTTTTCCGCTATTTTGTTATGGGCAAAATAGGCAGCCTTTAACAATGCAAAGAACCACTGCTGTTTCTATGCAAAGGCAAACAAGTGCTGCCAAGCAAACTTTAACCAAAGAGCCAACACAAATGCAAGTGCGGCCAATTGTTAGTGTTTCTTCAAATAATATTTCTTATCAAAGACCGGTAAACAATAATCTTTCTTATCAAAGGGAAAATAATTCTGTTTCCGCAGTGGCTTATCAAAGGGAAGAACATAACAAAATTCCTGTATCAAGGCCGGCTATTGTTCCTACCCAAAGGGAACAAAAACCTACCTTGCAAAAAGGACAAAATCTACATAAGATTTCTTTGAATAGGGAAGCAAAACCTGGGGCTCAAAAACCGCGCCCGACTCCAAAGCCCGGCAATTATAATGTAATATATTGGACAAACTTTATTGATACCTCTGCCCAACAACAACAAGAATGGGCAACAAGAGTTTTAGATACAAAAAATCTAACTCTTGATGGGCGCGGTGTTTTTGTAGCGGTTCTTGATTCCGGCATAAATCCCCATAAAAATTTTAACAGCGCAAATATTGAAATTGCCGATATTACAGGCGCGCAAGATCCTTTTGATTCTTGCGGCCACGGCACTGCTGTTGCCGGTATTATTGCTGGGCAAAGAGGGGATGATTTTAAAGGTATTGCGCCTGCCGTTAATTTGAAATCTTATAAAATTGCCGATGAAAGCGGCACAACAAATAATAACTATATTATAAATGCTCTTGAAAGTGTTTTGGAATACAACCGCCAAAATCCAAATAAAAAAATAAATATTATAAACATAAGTTATGGCCTTGAGCAAGATAATTTTGAGTTAAAAAATAAACTTGCTGAGGCTTACGCAAGCGGAATAACTATAATTTCTGCTAGCGGTAATGAGGGAGTGCAAGGGCTTTTATATCCGGCGCGTTATGATTTTGTTTTTGCAGCCGGTTCAATGGATAGGAATAAAACAATTTCCGATTTTTCAAATTGGGGCAAAGAATTAGATTTTATTTTACCAGGATCGGGCTTAAAAACTTTGGGTCTAAATAATGATTTTGTTTGGGTGCGTGGCACTTCTTTTTCAAGTGCTTATTTAACAGGGATTGCTGCTTTGGCAACCCAAGCCTTCAAAGAAAAATATGGGTATTTACCAACCCCGCAGGAACTTTACGAAGTATTGCAAAAAATCAGCACTCCTGTAAAGTCAATTATTCCAATAAAACAGGGGTATGGTGTTCCTGATGCTTCAAAAATAGTATCATATATATAATGTATCAAGATTATCAAATACCAAAAGACTTGCGTTTTAAAACACAAGATATTATAAGAATGCATGGCCTTAAATGCAGTGTTCTTTTAAATGCCCAAGATTTTAAGGAAGAGCTAACTTTGGTTAAAGCAACTTTAAAATTAAGTTTTAGTGTTCTTTCAAAAGAAATTTTAGTTCAAGGCCAAATAAAAGGCACCAGAACGGCGGAGTGCTCCCGTTGTTTAAGCAGTTTTAAAAAGCCTTTTGAAGAAGAATTTTCACAATTATTTCCCCATAAGGCTGAAATAATTGATATAATGTATATAACAAGGCAAACCCTTGCCCTTGAACAAAATATTCAGGAACTTTGTTCTCCTGATTGTAAGGGCTTGTGCGCTTATTGCGGTTGTAATAAGAATGAAGTTGAGTGTTCTTGCCAGCCGCCAAAGCTAAACCAATTTGCTTGTTTGAAAGATAAATTTTCAAAAAAATAAGTGAGGAATACAAATGCCTAATCCAAAAAGAAAACATACTAGATCCAGAAGGGATTTACGCCGCAGCGCTAATTCCAAATTAGAAGCCGTCAATTTTGTTGAATGCTCTAATTGCGGTGCTGCACGCTTACCCCATAATGTTTGCCCGAAATGTGGTTTTTATGACGGCAAAATGGTGACAGAAGTTAAGGTCAAAAAGGCCAAAACTCAAGAAGAAGCAAAATAATAAATCCTATGAGGATAGCCTTAGATGCTTTAGGCGGTGATTTCGGAGCAACCCCCAATGTTTTGGGGGCAGTCCAAGCCGCCAAAGAATTTGGTTATAATATTATTTTGGTCGGCAATGAAGAGCTGATCAAAAAAGAGCTTGCGCGCGTAAAAACTTATCCACAAGATAAGATTTCTATTATTCATGCGCCCAGCGTTATTGATATGGGGGCAAATCCCGCGCGCGAGTGCCGTTCTAAAAAAGATGCAAGTGTTGTTGTTTGTGCGCGTCTTGTAAAAGAAGGCAAAGCCGATGCTATGATTTCAGCCGGTAATTCCGGCGCAACAATGGTGGCAGCCTTATTTGGCCTTGGCAGAATTGAAGGCGTTGAACGCCCTGCCATAGCTTCGCCTTTACCAACGGAAAAAGGCCCGGCAGTTTTAATGGATGCCGGTGCTAATGCCGATTGTGATGCTGTAAATTTGCTCCAGTTTGCCATAATGGGTTCTATATATAGCAGCTCTGCTTACGGGGTAAAAAACCCTGTTGTAGGCTTACTTTCTATTGGCGAAGAAGAAGGCAAAGGTAATTTGCTTATCAAAAATACCACAAAATATATTAAACGCCTTGGCTTGAATTATTTTGGCAATATTGAAGGGCGCGATATCCACACCGGGATGATAGATGTTATTGTGTGTGATGGTTTTGTTGGTAATATTGTTTTAAAACACGCCGAAGGCCTTGCGAAATCTTTATTTAATATGATAAAGAGTTCTTTAAAAGGCCACCCAATAGCTATGCTTGGTATGCTTGTGGCAAAACCTGTTTTAAGGACTTTAAAAGCAAAGACAGACCCGGAGGTTTACGGCGGAGCGCCGTTGCTTGGCGTTAAGGGGCCTGTTTTAATTTGCCACGGAAAAAGCGGTAAAAAAGCAATTTATAACTCTATAAAAGCAGCCGCAAAACTTGTGGAAAATAGGGCTATTGAAACTATTGAGCAAAAAATAGTAGCCTATAAAGACATTTTTAAAAGAGCAAAAGAACATGAACTTGAATAATAAAAAAGTTATTATTACCGGAGCAGCGCGTGGCATCGGCTATGAAATAGCCCGAGAATTTTTAAAAGCCGGCGCTGAAGTTGCTTTATGTTCTACCACTGAGGAAGGCTCCAAAAAAGCAAAAGAAAACTTACTAAAAGAATTTCCCTCATCAAAAGTTTACGCTCAAAAAACAGATGTTTCAAAAGAAGCCGAAGTTCAAAATTTTGTTGATAAAGTGGCGCGTGAATTTGGCGGAATTGATATTCTTGTTAATAATGCCGGTATTACGCGCGATACTTTGACTATTAGAATGAGTGAGCTAGATTGGGACGAGGTTTTAAATATAAACCTAAAGGGCACATTTTTGATGTCTAAAGCAGTTTTAAAAATTATGATGAAAGCTAGAAGCGGCAGCATAGTTAATATGTCTTCTGTCGTGGGCCAAAGCGGTAATAGCGCGCAAGCAAATTATAGTGCTTCAAAAGCGGGTATTATCGGGCTTACAAAATCTTTAGCTAAAGAATTTGCTTCAAGGAATATAAGGGTTAATGCGGTTGCTCCCGGGTTTGTTAAAACGGATATGACGGATAAACTTTCCGACCAAATTAAAGAACAAACTTTAGCCTTAATTCCCTTAAAAAGATTTGCAACAACAACAGACATTGCCAAAGCGGTAATGTTTTTATCCTCTGACGACGGGGGATACATCACCGGCCAGGTTTTAGCAGTTAATGGCGGTTTATACATTTAGCAATTTGCTATGGAGGAAAAAATGAACGTAGAAGAAAAAGTAAAAAATATTATTGTGGAACAATTGGGCGTTGAACCCGAACAAGTTAAACCGGAAGCTCAATTTGTCAATGATTTAGGGGCCGACTCCCTTGACACCGTTGAACTTATTATGGCTCTTGAAGAAGAATTCAATATTGATATTCCTGATGAACAAGCTGAAAAAATCAAAACCGTCGGGGAAGCAATTAACCACATTAAAGCAAAAGTTAACTAAGTGTCGCAAGAAATAGAAAAAGTATTAAATTATACTTTTAGAAATAAAGATATTTTAAAGGAAGCACTCACTCACAGGTCCTATAATCCTCATCCTCACGGCATAAATAATGAACGCCTTGAGTTTTTGGGTGATAGTGTGCTTGGTCTTGTTGTAGCTGGGCAACTTTATAATTTGCTAAGCGAAAAAGAAGAGGGAGTGCTTTCTAAAATAAAAGCAAA
>JAFQAA010000051.1 GCA_017417005.1 Elusimicrobiaceae bacterium
GTGTTATTTATAACCATTTCGCCTTTTAAAAGCGATATTGTTGTGCCGGGGTAATTTGAGGCAGCCGTCTTAACCCCTGTTATGCGCGAAAAAAGACTGCTTTTGCCCACATTTGGATTGCCGAGCATAAAAATAGTTTTGGAAAACGCTTTTATTAAAATATATTTGGCAAAATCTCTGCCAAGGGCAAGTTCAACATCACCCGCTTTAATAAAAACAGGCGTATTTGAGTTTTTACGCACGATATGGCAACCGATATGGAGTCCGATATCTTCCATCTTTTTAATTAAATTTTTATCTTTGGTATCAAAGGCGACAATGTGGCCTTCCTGGCCTTTTTTAAGTTGGGTTAATTTCTTTAAATTTTCTTCCATAGTTTTATCTCTTCTCAAAGCGCACAGCTGTAAGTTATATCTAACTTACTTTTAAAAATATATCCGTTAATGTTTATATACCTGTAAGTCTTATCTAACAATTATAGCATAAAAAAGCCCTGCTTGTCTAATATAAAAAACAGGGCTTTTAAAATTACTTATTTGTTCTTGTTGAAGTAGTTTTTGTGGTAGTTGTTTTTGTATAAGTTGTTTTATTGGTTACCACGGGTGCGCTTTTTGCCGGTTTGGCAGTTTTAGCGGGAAGAGCCTCTGCTATTGTTTGGGCAATTTGCGCTTCTTCGGCATCTACAATTTGCTTTCTTAAAGCAATAAGACGGCCTAAAGCCTGGCGGGTTTGTTCTATTTTTGCATCAATTTCCGCTAAGGTCGGGTTATAGGCAACGGCTTCTTTTGCTTCAATTATGCTAGCCGGTGTTTCCTGCGGTTCGGGGCTAGTCATATGTTCCAAAGCGGCTTGCCCGTTCATAGTTTCGTCCAGTAATTCTTCGTAATTCATTGTGGGCTTTTTAATTGTAGTTATGGGATTAAGCAAGATAGCGGCTTCAAGTTGATGATTATTAAAAGCGTGGTCTAAAGCAGTTAAGTCTTTATCATCAAGCATATTTGGATCAGCGCCATATTCAAGCAAAATTTTAACATTATCTGCTCTGCCGGCAGCAGCTGCTGCCATAAGCGGTGTTAAATTGTAAGTGCTTGGCAAATTAACTTTTGCACCTCTATCTAAAATAAGGGTTAAAGTTTCCGGCGTAAGATATTGAGCGGCAAAATAAAGCGGGGTAAAACCTTCGTCGTTTTTTTCGTTCGGGTTAACTTGGGCATACATTAGCAACTTGACTCTGTGTTCATCTTTAAGTTTAATTGCCTGTATTAAAGAAGTGTCATATAAATAAGTATATTTTTGATTTGACTTTGGGGCAAGTTTACCACTGGTGGGTGTAATTCCGTAAGGCTCAGTAATTTTATAATCCTGAGCAAAAGAAGCTAAAGCAAATGCCGTCATAAAACAAAATACAAAAGATATTTTTTTCATAAATCAATCTCCTAAAATAACCACATTAACATTATACATTACAAAAAGGGTCTTGACAATTGCCTTTATTTTAAATATAGTTATTTATATTTATCCCCGCGGACATCTTCGATTTTACCCCCCGAAGATATCCGACCAGGGCCAAGCGCAAGCTTGGCCCTGATATGTGGGAAAAACTAAAAAACGGATTATCCGTTTTTTTATTATGTAAGGAAGGATAAAGATATGGTTATTAAAAAAAATTCAAAAAGCACAGAACTTAGCGCAAAAGAAATTAAAGAAATTGAAGCCTGGCTTTTAGAAGAAAGAAAGAAAATTCAGCAAAGTATTTCAGCAAAGAAAGAAAATGAAATGCCGGAAGCCGAAGTCGGCGATGAAATTGATAATGCTACCCAAAGCTTAGATAAAGAAGTTTTGTTTGAACTTAACAGCAGCGCCCACGCCAATTTAGACCAAATAGAATCCGCCTTACGCCGCATTTCAAAGGGTATTTATGGCATTTGTGAATCTTGCCGCCAACCGATACCTAAAAAAAGAATTTTGGCTATTCCTTTTGCCAGATATTGCATTAACTGCCAATCTTCCAACGAAAAAATAAAATAACTTTGGCTATTTTATAGAATAAGGGCATTTATAAAAATTATAGATGCCCTTATTTTTTATTCTGTAATAAGATTTTCTTGGTCTTCTGTAAAATTATTTTGAGGCTCTTGTTGCTCTTGGGCATATTCCGCCTCGTTTTTATCAGAAGAAAACAACTTGCTCCAGCCCGTTTTAAGCATATTAGATACAGGGTTATTTGTTATAGTATCGCCAACTAAAGCACTTACACTTGATAAAACACTCAAAGAGCCTTTAGGTTCTTCAATAGTGCCTTTAATATCAATATTTAAAGGCATAATGCCGTCCTCTGTATGTTTACCGGGCGCACTATCAACATTTAAGTTAATATTGCGGCTATCAAAATTGATATTTCCGTTAACTCTGAAAGAAAACAAATCAGAAACAAAAGAACACTTTTTCATTGTTGCAAGCCCCTGGTTAAAATCAACGCTTGTATTAAAAGAATCAAAATCCATTTTGCCGTTAATTTTTTGATGTTTAATAATTTCTTCTTCCTGGCCGTCCTCTTTATCCCCGCTGGAAATAACTTTGCCTATGCCGTTAAGCAAATCAAGCACATTTAGGGTATTTATAACACGGCTTACTATGCCAAGACTCATAAACATAACTTTCGTTATGGCATTAGCATTGGAAATAGTATAAACATCTTTAATTTGTCCGTCTTGAATATCAAGTTCAAAAGTGCCGTGGGTTTTATCCATTTTAGAAGTAATATTTTGTGCTTTTGCCATAAAATTAAGTTTATTACCCTTAATATAGGGAACATCTATTTTACCAATCACAATACTTGCATTTACATTTAGAGGAACTAAGGAAGATTTTTCTTCTGTCTGATTTTCCTGTTTAGAAGTTGCCGTTATCTCTTCTCTTTCAACTTGCTCTTTTTTCTTTGGTTCTGAAGTATTAATAAGATAAAATTTATCGGCTTTAAAATCAAGAAAAACATCGGCAAAACCTTTCTGTTTTAAATAACTTGCCTGCAAAGAAAAAGGATTGTTATTTAAAAGGCCTTCAAAAGAATTAATTTTTATATCGTCAATATTATTAATCTGAGCGGAAGCATTAATATTTTCAAAAGTGCCGGCTGTATCAACGAAAAAGCCAATATCTTTTAAATTTAACTTTCCTGTTAAAC
>JAFQAA010000052.1 GCA_017417005.1 Elusimicrobiaceae bacterium
AAAACAAAATTTAAACTTAAAGATTGTGTCCAGGAAACTATAACAGAACTTAGCGCAGTTGCTGAAAATAAAAATATTAAACTTAAAAATCTTATAGATAATGAGGTTAAAGTAAATGCTGATTATCAGTTAATTAAAAGGGTTTTTAGCAATTTGATTTCCAATGCTTTAAAATTTACCGATAAAGGCGAAATAGTTGTTTCCTATGAAAAAGGCAAGGTTTGTGTTAAAGATACAGGCCGTGGAATTGCAGTTAGCGATTTGCCTAAAATTTTTGATAAATATAATAAAGGTAGTTCTCAGGAAAAAGGCTATGGCTTAGGGCTAAATATATCACGCCATATTATTGAAGCCCACGGCGGAACTATTGAGGCAGAAAACAATAAAGAAGGCGGGGCCTCGTTTTATTTTAGGGTGGGAGATAATTTATGATTATATTTTGGCGTTTAGTTTTAGCTCATTTAATGGCAGATTTTCTTTTCCATTTTAATTTTATTTATAAATTGAAAAATACCAAAGTTTTTGCCGGTTATTTTGTGCACGGGGTGGTATTTTTTCTGTCTGCTGTTATTTGCTGCCAAGATTTTTTGTTTATCCCTTGGCTAAGAACCCCATTTTTTACCTTAAACGGAGCACAAAGTATTTTGGTTTTATCAATTTTACATGCCGGGTTAGATAAAATAAACCCTAGTGAAACCCGTTCTTTTAAAGGGTATAATTTATCTTTATTTTTGCTTTGGCAAGCAATAGAAATTATGCTTTTATTTATTTTTGCGCCGTTTGTTTCTGTGCCGGGTAAAAGTTTTATAGTTGGAGATAAGTTTATCTTTATACTTATTGGTGTGTTAATAAGCACTTACTTTTTTATGGTTTTGATACATCTTTTCAAAAGAGATTTCTGCCAAGGAACTTACCCCATTTTTGATGAGCGTTTTGTAAGCACTTTATATCGCTTATCTTTATATTTACTGCTGCTTATACCTGGTTTTAGTGGTTATTTGCTAGGCGGAATATGGGCTTTTTGCGGTGCAATTTTAAAAAAGCCTCTTGTAATAGATAACTGCCCTTATCGTCTTTACGGAGGGACGGCCATTACAATAATACTTGCGCTTATTATGCGCTTTTTTATATATCATTTATGAATACTTTAATAGAAAATGCTCGTTTTGTATGCCTTGATACCGAAACAACCGGCCTTAGCCCTGATTGCGGTGGCCGCATTTGCGAGGTTGCCCTTCTTGCTTCCCAAAATCAAAAAAGGGTGGCAAATTATACAACCCTTATAAACCCACAAGTGTTTATGATGCCTGAAGTTATTTCGATACATGGTATAACAAATGAGATGGTTGCTTCTAAACCGATATTTAAAGATATTGCCCCCAAGATAAGAGAGTTTTTAGAAGGTAATGTTTTAATTTGCCATAATGCCGATTTTGATACAAGATTTTTGCGTAGTGAATTTGAAAGTATCGGCCAAACTATGCCTGCTTGCACAATTTTAGATACTTTAAAATTTGCGCGTATGCACGGAAATTTTAAAAGAAACCGCCTTGGCCTTATCGCCCAAGAACTGGGCATTTCAAGCCAAGGTTGGCATAGAGCTATGGCTGATACTATTATGACGGAAAAAATATTTTATTATTTC
>JAFQAA010000053.1 GCA_017417005.1 Elusimicrobiaceae bacterium
AGTAAAATATTCGCTTTCAAAAGTGCTGCCCGTTGCTCTTTGCCCGCTTGCCTCATCTGTTAAAGAGATATCTAAATTGCCTACATTATCCGTATAATGTGCTGTGCCAAGTTTTTGTGCGTTTTGCGCCTTTGCTATTGAGGCAAGGTTTGCCATTGGCCCGGAAGCTCTGCTCTTTTCCACTGCTCTATTATAACTTGGCAGAGCAATGGCTGATAAAATACCTATAATAAGAACTGCTACAAGTATTTCTATAAGGGTAAAACCCTTTTTCTTATTTTTCTTTTTATTCTTATTCATAATTTCCTCCGTATAAAATAACCCTTACTTTACTTTTAAAAAAGTAAAATAAGGGTTTTATTTGCTACTATAAAATCTTTTATGCTAACTTTTTCTTTTTTAGCATTTAATAAAAGAGTATCTATCTGTCTGTCTAGGCAATATAAAATACCAGCATTATCTAAAATGCCGCTTTGCAAATTCATAATTGTTACATACACATTTTGCATAATATTCTCCTGCCTATTTAATAGTATATATCATAAACTCCGTTTTGACAAGAGGCATAAAAAAAACCCCGCCTTATAATAATACGGGGTTTTTGTTTGTTTATTTGTTATTTCTAAAATTTAATACCGACTTTTAAAAGCAAGGAAACATCACTTAAATAATCCGTATCACCAAATTTATCTTTATCAAGCTGCCAAGCATTAAATCTAGCTTCGCCGCCGATAATAAAGATATCGTTTAAATCTGCTTCAACACCAAGGCCTGCGTAAGCAGCAGGTTTTGTGCAAGATTCTTCGCTGCCGCCTGCTTTACCTTTATATTTTGCCATACCAACACCAAGCGGGATATAAAATCTTGTTTTAGCTTCCGGTGTAAAGGTAAATTTCATTGCTACCATAAAGCGGGCAATATCGGCAGAATAATCAACGCCGGCGGTTTTTTCTTTTTCAAATTTAGCCATATTTAACTCGGCACCGATACCAAAATGTTCTGTTCCGTGGAACATAAGTTGAGCGCCGTAAGTTGGGCCATTGCCGCCAAAAGCAATGTCATTTTCATAATCTGTAATAGGGGCTGTAAAACCACCCATTATAGAAACATGAACCATACCTTTATCAATACCTTGGTCAATACCTGCAAAAGCCGGTAAACCAAGCACTACAAAGGCGCAAAATATAACTGCTAGTTTTTTCATATTAATTATCTCCTCTTCTATCTATTGCTGCAAAACTGCCGTTTTGGCTTTTTGCATAATGCTTTAGCTCGCTTGCAATAGCCGAAATTTGCCCATAGGAAGATAAAACCCTATTTGTATTATGGACAACAGCTATAGCAATAGAAAGCAAAGCAAAATCTTTTATATCGCCGCTTCTATCTTTTGCGGATAAAAAACCTTTTTCTCTATCGGCATCATTATAAAAAGTCGGGGCCATAAGGTCAAACTCTCTTATGATTTGTTTTGCAATTTCTGTTGCCACATCGGCCTTGCAAACACAAATAAAATCATCCCCGCCGATATGGCCCAAAAACGAAGTCCCATCATAATTTAAAGAAATTGTTTCTATAAGTTTGGCCGTTTGTTTAATAACATTATCGCCTTCTTTAAAGCCGTAAACATCATTGTAAACCTTAAAATTGTTTAGGTCCATATACATAACGGCAAAATTTTCCTTTGCGTTGATGGCTTTTTCTATCCTCGCTTGTATGGAAGGATTGCCAGGCAGTTTTGTTAAAGGGTTACTATCAATTTTTTGCATACTGCGTTTGATTAAAAGCTGCACTCTTGCAACAATTTCTTCTTCGTCAGTAGGTTTGGTTAAAAACTCATCAATATCTAAAGAAAGGCCTTCCATCTTGGTATCTTTTTCTTCATCGGAAGTCAAAATAATTATAGGTATATTGGTGCAAGAAGGATACTGGCGGATTTTAGCCACGGCTTCAAACCCGTTTAAAATAGGCATATGATAATCCATTATTATAATATCCGGGTGATAGTTAAGGGCCGTATGCACTGCCATTTTGCCATTTGGCGATGTTAGAACTTCAAAGCCGCGTTTTAAAAAAGCTTCTGCTATATTATCACGGATAATTTGGTTATCTTCCGCAATTAAAATTTTAAATTTCATTTCTGCCATAAATTTATTATAACACTTTGTGCAACGGATAAAAATAGATTCCCATAAAAACAGGATTATCTACAAACCCTTGGACTTTCTTATTCATTACCCAAACACCGGGGGAATAAATAGTATAAAGTCTGCCTGCCGATTCATAATCCAGGCGGCCGATTTTTTTATAAAGTTCTTCCCTCTTTTTTGGGTCTGTGGTGCTGACTGCTTGTTCTATTAAATTATCCAAAGTTTTATCTTTAAAATTTTGCGCTATTGCGTATCTGCCGTTAGAGTGTAAAAACGGGAAAGCAAAATTGTGGGCATCAGGATAATCTGCCACCCAGCCACGCACCCATAGGGGCATTTTGTGATTTTGGGTTTTTTCCAAAAAGTTAGCCCAGGGAACAGCGCGCAGTTCAATTTTAAATTTTGGGTTTATTTTTTCTATATTGCGTTTTAAAATTTCGCCCGCCATTTGCCCAAGAGTATTGCCACTGCTATAAGTAAGAGTAAAGTTAAAGCCTTTATCCCAAACTTCGCCGTTTTTGGCAAGTTTAAAATATTCTTCTGCCTTTTTTAAATCTAAATCATAGTGGGGCATATTTTCATCATAGCCGCTTAAAGCAGGCGGCAAAGCACCAACGGCGCGCGGGGCTTTATTTTTGGCAGAATCTTTGACAAAAGCCTCATAATCAAAACTATATAAAAAGGCTTTGCGGATATTTATATCATTAAAAAAGTCCGTAGGTATGCCGTTTCCGTCAAGTTTACCACTGCCAATATCCGGATTAGATACGCCGTTAACATCATAAGTAAAAAACAAAACAGGATCGGTCTTTAAGCGTGGCAAAGTATCATAAACCATAATATCCGGATTAGAGGCAATTTGATCCACAAAACTGCCGGCAATTTCTGCTATATCAGCATCGCCAGATTCAAGCATAAGGCGCATAGTGCTTTGCTCCGGCACGCTTAAAACTAAAACGCTATCAAGTTTAGGTGCGCCCAAAAAATAATTTTTATTTGCGCTTAAATAAACTCTTTTTGCGGCTCTATCCCAGCGTTCAACTATAAAAGGACCGCTGCCGTTTGTATGGTCAAAAAGATACGAGGAGTTTTTATCCCTATTATTAAACTCTTGCCAATTTGGTTTTGAAGGGTCCCATTCGCCGTGCTCAATTGCCCATTTTTTATTTAAAACATAAGACCACCTGGCCATTATCGCAAGAAAAGGAGCAAAGGGTTTTTTAAGTTTAATTATTACTTGATTATCTTTTGCTTGAACGGCATTTAAAATATCTTTAATATCAATTTGAAGTTTGCCGTTTTTTTCCCGCGTGGAAGAAATACCCAAAATCGGTTCAAGCAAAAGATTGCTTGGCCCGCCAAGATTATCACTTAACATAAATCTTTGAAGGCTGTAAGCTGCGTCTTCAGCAGTTAAAGGCGTGCCATCTTGGAAAGTGATATCCTTTCTTATATTAAAGGTATAAGTTAAGCCGTCTTTACTTATAAGGCCGTTTTCTAAGGTGGGAACTTCGCTTGCAATTAAAGGTTCAAATTCTTTTAAGGAACTGCCTTTAAATTTTATTAAAGTATCATAAACATTTAATAAAAGCCCGTGGCTAATGCCGTCGTAAGAAAAGGCAGGGTCCAAAGATTCAACCTCTCCCCTTAAAGCAAGGGTTAAATTATTATCAGTTTTATTTTGGGCGCAAGCGCAAATACCTAAAACACAAAGCAGTAAAATAAGTTTATTTGCTAGTCGCATAAGCAAGCCCCTTTTTGTTTTTGAACCAAGCAACAGCAAATTGTTTTCTATCGTAAACACGACGCACACTTTTGGCACTGGGTGCGGCCGGGTCATAAACAATAGGGTTGCCTTTTTCGTCAAAGCCGGCAATAACAACCAAGTGTCCCTCGGTCTGTTTTTGCGGGGAATTTTTTAAAAAACTATTTTTAAAAGCAATACTTACAATTAAAGGGCGGGCCTGCAAAATTTCGCCTTCGGCCTGTGCTAAGGAAGCACAATGCAAAACAGCTCCTTTTAAACCTTGCTGGCTGATATAGGCAATATTTAAAGGCCAGTTGCCATAAATGCCTGTATGCTCGTCTTTAACGCCGGCGCAGACATTTTTTAACTTTTGCTTTTTGCCAAAATAATTTAGAACCATAGCAACCGAAGTGGCACTGCAAATTATATTGCGTAGTTTTTTATCTTCAAATTCTTTTTGGCTAAGCGGGGTTAAATCAAGTTCAAAATGTTTTAAATCAAGGGTTTCTTCTGCTAAAACTCTATCATACTTTGCGCCTTTTTTAGAGACGGAAACAGAAATTAAATCAATTTTTGCTTTGCCTAAAATTGTGATTTTATATTTTAAGGCAGTTGCGCCTTTTTTAATTAAAAGTTCGTCAATATTTGTTTTGGCAAATTTATCTTTTTGCTCGGCAAAACTTTTTTTGTAATCTTGGCTGATATAGGAAAGTTTATAAAAAGAACTCCAGCCCTCTGCCGTTTTAACGCTTGCTTGTAAAAGTAAAGCTGCTTTTTTATCAAGTTTTGCACTTACACTTAAAACTAACCTATCAAAAATGAAAGGCGTTTTAATTGCGTTTGAAGTTATTAAAGAAATATCTTTATTTATCTTTAAAGTTTTAAATTGTTTTGATGTGTGTAGGATATTTGCACAGGGCAACAAGGCGCGCTGTTTGGGAGTGAGGCTTTGCATAAAAAAATACCTCTATCTTAATAAAATCGGGGCACCCGGACTTGAACCGGGAACCTCTCGGTCCCAAACCGAGCACTCTACCAATTGAGCCATGCCCCGTTAGTTATATTATACAAAATTTAAAAGGACTTATCTGAAAATTAAAAATAATAAAAGTTTATTTTGATTTGTTATAATATAGGCCTCTAATTTTAAAGGAGTATATAAATTTAATCTGTTTTTGGAACCCTGTTTTTAGAACAGGGAGAGCTTTTGAGAAATCAAAGGCAATTAGCACTCCAAAATCAGCCCGTTATTAAGACGCAAGATGAGCAGCCTAATTACCTGTTTATCTTGCATCAAGTGCTTAGCACCTTTTTAGGTGCTAAGCCACGGCTGTTATTATTTTGGGTTAGTGCTAATGCTCAATAATAGCAGCCGTTTTTTTATTTTGTGTTATTTTTTGCTCTTTTTTATTTTTTTTAAGACTTCGGATAGCAGAGAGCCCTTTGGGCGCGGTTCCCTACTATACCTTGTCTTAAATAAAATAAAAAATAGGCGCTTCGGCCAAAGCCGAACCTAAAAAAATAATTACAAAATATATTTACTCTACTGTTATACACTCCAAAAACAAATTAAAAAATAAATGTGTAATACCCGAGGACATTTCCTCTTTTCCCCTCCCTTTTTTAAAGAAAAGAGGAGGGGCAAGGGGTGGGGTGTTAAAATAAGGCCGTCATTTAGGAAGGTTTTTGTCCGGAATCTCCTCCGCTTGTTTTTAAATAATAGAGATAGATGCTGAGCAAAAACACCTCAGCATGACGATTTTATTTATTAGACCGCCACACGCGACCCCGCCTCGCGATGCTCGCCTTTCACTTCGTTCAAACTCGCATAACGCTCCGGCTTTCAAGTCCCCACGCAGGCAAAGCAGTTTGCCTGCTTCCCCACAGAAATTAAAAAACCGCCTTTTTCTAAGGCGGTTTTTAAATTTCTACCGGGGAGGGGACTTGAACCCCTAAGCCCTAAAGGGCAATAGTTTTTGAGACTATCCTGTATACCAATTCCAGCACCCCGGCGTATCTATTTAATATTTTAGCAAATTTTAAAAACTATTTGTTGCTTTTTAATGCTTTTTAGAAATTTCGCTAATATAATTTGCTACGCCTTGGCTAGTTGCCGTGGCAAGTTTATCTATAAAACTATCTTGCGATAAAAGTTCTTCCTGCTCGGGCAAAAGCATATAGGCGTGCTCTATTAAGATAGCTGGCACTTGAGGGCTTGAACGCGTGACGGAAAAGTCTCTTTGCAAAATACCATCATCAGGCAAGGCAATATTTTTTACAAAACTTCTTTCAATAGCCTCAGCAAAAGTATAACTATGCGGATAGTAATAATAAAAAGTAAAACCGCGCGGACGCGCAAGAGGGTCAATATTATCCGGCAAGGCATTATTATGCAAACTGATAAACAAGTGCGCCTGCTCGGATAAAACTTTTTCCTGGCGTCTTGCTAGTGGCATATTTTCCCCCTCTTCTTTTGACATAAAAACAACTGCGCCAAGGGCCTCAAGTTTTTCCTTTGTTTTTTGGGCGATTTTATAATTTACTTCATATTCCAAAAGTCCGCTAGGGCCAACTGCTCCGTCATAAGGGGCAACTCTTTTTGGGCTATGGCCGGGATCTAAAACAATGCGGACATTTTTTAAAGGTTTTGCTTTGCTTACATTAAATTTGGGAGTATGGTAAAAATTAAAAACTAAATCATTACCTTTATAATCAAAATCAAAGCCCCAAAGTTTTGAGCCTTTTTCAAATTTAAGCAAGATTTTTTGCGTTTCATCTTTTAAATTTTCAAAAGAGACCTGGTTAAAAAGAGAAGTCTTTAAATCTTCTTCGGGAGTATTTAAAATTTGGGTATTATAAAGCGTA
Source organism: Elusimicrobiaceae bacterium (assembly GCA_017417005.1). Taxonomy (GTDB): domain Bacteria; phylum Elusimicrobiota; class Elusimicrobia; order Elusimicrobiales; family Elusimicrobiaceae; genus Proelusimicrobium. Next base: position 6,760 of record JAFQAA010000053.1, read on the forward strand.
ATATTAAAGCCAACAGGCGTTTGTTCCGTTTTAAAACTGGTTTTAGCATTATTATAAATTGTTAAAACAGATTTATTATCCTTTTCTTCTAAAGAAACTTTCCAAGCATTATTTTTTGGCAGACTAAAATAAGGGGCTGTTTTAATAAATTTTTCTTCAAGCCAACCTTCTTGTTCGCCGTCAAGCAAAATTCTGTAAAAATTATTTAACTTTCCGGTTATTTTTAATTTGCCAAAAAGGCGTGTTTCCAAAATATGTTCTTCTTTTTTGGCGGCCGGCCTTAAACGCTGACTTTGTTTTGTTAATTTGCCAACCGATAAAATTTGTTCTTTTGGATAAATGCGTATCTTGCCTTTAGAAAAGACTTTATTTTTTACTTTATTTTTCTTATCAAACATTTTATAAACAACTTTTTGCGCGCGGTAGTTGATATCTTTTTTAGTAAAAGTTATTTTTGCTTCGTAAAAACCGGGAGTTTTTGGGTTTTCTTTCATTAAAATATTTGTATGGGAAAATATAGTAAAAGTTATTTTTCTTTTAGGACTTGCATAAATAAAAAAGGTTAAAGTATCCCCTTCTTTTAACTTAACTTCGCTTGAGGGAAAAACTTCTTCCGTATCAAATTTATATTTACCTTCGTATTTGCGCCAATCAAACCCGGGAACAAAGATATTTCTTCTAAAAGTTTCCGTGCTATCAAGGGAAGAAACTTCAAAAATAAATTCATTTTCACCAGGATTTAAAGGCTGATAGGTTAAAAAAGCCCCGTTTTTATATAAAGGGATATCTTGCTTGTTTAATTTTAATTTCGCGCCATTTTGATACACACGGCCAAACAAAAACATATTCTTTATGCCGCTTGGCATTATTTTATCTTGGTGGGGATATTCCACGCGTAAACTATAAGGAACTTGCGGGTTTAAATCCGCTTCGGTTAAAGTCGGCGCTATGGGGGTAGCCATAGCAAGTTTTACACATAAAAACAAACAAAATAAGGAAATTAAACTTTTATTCATACTCATAAAATGATATCATATTTAAATGGTGCAGCGCGATACCCTTATAAAAGATTTAAACAAATACCTTGAGGTTGCAGCCAATCCGGAACACAATGGCTTGCAGGTGCAAGGCAAGCCCCAAATAAATAAAATTGCTTTTGGGGTTTCTGCTACTATGGCTTTGTTTAAAGAAGCAAAAGATTTTGGCGCTGATATGGTTATCGTGCATCACGGCCTTTTTTGGAATAATATTCAAACTATTACAGGAGTTTTCGGGCAAAGAATTGCCTATTTAATAAAGAACGATATAAACTTGGCAGGATATCACTTGCCCCTTGATAAACATAAAACCATAGGTAATAATGCCTGCTTGGCAAAATTGCTTAAATTAAAAGATTTAAAACCTTTTGGCACTTATCACGGGCAGGAAATTGGCTTAATCGGTAAAACAACAAAGCCTAGTGATATAAAAGAAATTCATAAACTGCTTAAAGGCGAAGCCTTGTTTTTTGGCCCGAAGAAAGTTAAAACCATCGCCATAGTAAGTGGCGGCGCCCACGATATGCTTGAGGAAGCCGTGCTAGCAAAAGCAGATTTATATATTACCGGCTCTCGCGATGAATATATTACTGAATATTGCCGCGAAGCCAAAATAAATTTTATAGCAATGGGACATTATAATTCGGAAAAACTTGGTATTCAGGCTTTAATGAATTATGTATCAAAAAAATTCAAGGTTCAAACAAAATTTATTGATATAAATAACCCATTTTAAAGGAGATAAAAAATGATGGAAGAATTGTATAAAGAAATTGACGACTCAAAAGAGTTTATTGTAGATTTGCAGGCCAATATGACTGCCCGCCCGGCAATATCCCCTGCCAACGGCGGTGAAGGCGAACTTGATAAAGCCAATTACCTTGAAAAAGTTATTAATAATTTTGGATTTGATGAAGTTACAAGATTAAATTCTCAAGACGAAAGAGCAAAAGGCGGCGTGCGCCCCAATTTAATTGCAAGATATTTCGGTGAAGATAGAGAAAAAACCTTGTGGCTGCTAACACACCTTGATATTGTCCCCCCTGGCGATTTATCTTTATGGAAAACAAAACCTTATAAACTTCAAATTGATGCTGACGGCGATACAATTTATGGCAGAGGCGTTGAAGATAACCAACAAGCCATTACCGCAGCTTTACTTGCCGCAAAAACTTTAATCAACTCCGGTAAAAGACCGCCTATTAACCTTGGTATTATGATGATTGCCGACGAAGAAGTGGGCGAAGGCTACGGGCTTCCTTATGTGCTTGAAAATATGCCCCACCTTTTTGGTAAAGAAGATTCCTTCTTAGTTCAAGACAGCGGTGATACTAAAGGTTGTGAAATTGAAATAGCGGAAAAATCTTCCCTTTGGTATAAAATAACCACCACCGGCAAACAAGCCCATAGTGCCTATCCAACAACCGGTATCAATGCTATGGTAGCAGGGGCAAATTTAGTTGTGCGTTTATATAATGAACTTCCAAAAAAATTTGACAAACAAGATAGCCTTTATGATGTGCCTATGAGCACTTTTACCCCTTCTAAAAAGGAAAACAATGTTTCCAATGTAAACATTGTGCCGGGCGTTGATGTGTTTTATCTTGATTGCCGCCTTTTACCCTGCTATACCGAAAAAGAACTTGAAAATGAAATTAAAAAAATAGCAAAAAGTGTGGAAACTGATTTTAAAGTACAAATCAATGTAGAACGCATTTTAAAAATTTCTTCCGTGCCGACATCTAGAACCTCAAACCTTGTTAAACGCTACTGCGCAGCAACAAGAGAAATTAACCACGCAGAACCCAAATTAATCGGTTGCGGTGGCGGAACTTTTGCCGCCGGTATCAGAAACTTAGGTTTACCGGCTATAGTTGCCTCCCGCTTATACGGAGTGCCACATAGCCCTAATGAAAAATCAAGCATCAAATTTACTATGTGCGATGCAAAAGTAATTTTGCATACCTTGATGCACTTTGACGAAGAAGATGAAGATTAAAGTAGAAATTGCCTTTGCAATAACTTTAACTATTTTGCTCTTGGTGCTTTGTGTTGATAAATTTTTTGATTTAAAAACACAAGCGCGCCAAGGAGTAAATGATAAAAATTTTACCCTCTTAAATGACGCTTTAAGCGTTTATAGAGGCGATAATGAGGGCCTTTGCCCGGAAAACTTAGAAGAACTTGTGCCTTTTTACCTGGAGCAAATACCCCCAGTCTATAAAGCAAACGGAAAGGAACTTTTTGCCGTAAAAAATACAAGTAATTCTAAAGATTTTGATAAAGATACCGCTTGGATTTACATTAACAATAAAGCAAGCCAAGATTATTGTAAAATTTTTAAAAACGACAGATAACTTACTAAAGGTAAACTTATGGAAATATTTTTTATGTTTGTGTTGTTCTTTGTTTTTGGTGCAGTTGTGGGAAGTTTCTTAAATGTTTGTATATATAGAATACCGGCAAAAATTTCTATTGTGTGGCCGCCAAGCCACTGCCCAAAGTGCAATAATAAAATAAAGTGGTATGATAATATACCGATATTAAGTTATCTTATATTAGGGGCTAAATGTAGAAATTGCAAAGAAAAAATTTCTCCCCAGTATCCTGCGGTGGAATTTTTAACGGCAGCTTTAACAACTTTGTTTTTCTGTAATTTTGGTTTAACTGCTTGGACTTTTTGTGCCCTTTTTTGCTTATATATCTTGATTATAGTTTCTTTTATAGATTTAAAAACTTTTACCATACCTGATATCTTATCTATAGGGCTTATCTTTTTTGGGCTTGCAGTTTGCTTTATAAACCCTGCTTTCAGCGGAGATTTACTTAGCAAATTTACAAGTTCAATTACCGGGGCAAGTGTGGGGTTTTTTGGCTCTTGGGGGCTTGCAATTTTCTGCTCGGCTTTAATTAAAAAAGAAGCTCTTGGGGGCGGAGATATCAAACTTATGGGGGCAATCGGTGCTTTAAGCGGCTGTTTGGGTATGGCTAATGCTTTAATACTGGCTTCATTTTTTGGTCTTATTTGTTTTGCCATTTTGGCAATCCTTAAAAAAACTCCGGAAAACGGGGCTATACCTTTTGGCCCGTTTTTAAGCGTAGGGCTTATAATAAATTTGCTTTTTCCTAATTTCAATTTGCTTCTTATCGGAGTATAATATTGCTATAATAAATTATCGGCAAATTGCTGATAAGGAGGTTTTATGAGAAAGCTTAGTTTTCTATTTATTTTATTTTGCGCCGTTGCCTGCGGAGTAAAAACCCAAGAAACACCAAATATTGATGTAAAAACAACACCTGTTATAAAACAAAATGCAAAGGCTTTGGTTGCCTATTTTTCCCACACAGGCGAAAACTATGGCGTGGGTTATATAACTATCGGCAATACCCAAAAAGTAGCCTTGGAAATTGCCACACAAACAGGGGCAGAACTTTTTCGTATTGAAACAATAAAAGACTATCCAAAAACCTACCAATCTTGCACAGAAGTTTCAAAAGAAGAACTTAAAGAAAACGCCCGCCCCGAACTAAAAGCAAAACCCGAAAATATGCAAGATTACGATATTATTTATCTTGGCTACCCGATTTGGTGGGGCGATATGCCTATGGCAGTATATACCTTTCTTGAAAGTTATAATTTAGAAGGCAAAATAATTATGCCTTTTGCCACCCACGAAGGCAGCCATATGGGCAGAACCGAGGAAAACTTAAAAAAACTTTTGCCTAAAACAACTATCGGCCAAGGTCTTGCTATTTATGGCACAACAGCCCAAACAGATAGCGAGGCAACCCAAAAAGCCGTTAGAAATTGGCTTAAAAAATAAATAATTCTTTTACGCAAATAAACATCCCCCCGCAAAGCGGGGGGTTTTTCACATTACGGGTAAAACCCTTGCCTACTAGCTTAGGGCTAAAAGCCCTTCTTAACGGCCTGCCACACGCGACTTACCGTGCTCTCTTTAAAAGGATCTTTATCAAAAGGCAGTCGCTCTCCCAATTCATCATCTTTGAGTTGCTGTTGTATGTATTCTTTTATTTTATTTGTATTCTTCCCTACTGTATCTACATAGTAGCCCTTACACCAAAATTCTCTGTTTCTAAACTTATACTTGAGATTTCCCCATTTTTCATATATCAACAAACTACTCTTTCCTTTTTAAAATCCCATAAAACTTGATACAAATATTTTAGGGGAAATCTCAAGCAACATATGTATGTGATCGGGACATACCTCTGCTTCTACTATATTTACTTTTTTCCACTCACATAATTTTCGCAAGATATGGCCTATTTCAAACCTTTTCTCTGCATAAAATACTTTTCTTCTGTATTTCGGTGCAAATACTATGTGATACTTGCAGTTCCACTTTGTATGTGATAAACTTTTTATGTCATTGTCCATATCAATGACCTCCTTTTGTATATAAATTGCAGTTGCCACTGCAATTTATATTTTATACAAAAGGAGTTTTTTTGTCCGCCTCATCGCTGAAAGCTTTACGGAACCCCACGCCTAGCGCGGGGTTTTCTAATAGCAAAAACCCCTTATCAAAATAAGGGGTTTTTGTATAAGTAAAACTTTACTTATCTATGGTTTAAGTCTATCCATAAGGCGCGGGAAAGGAATAGTCTCACGCACATGGTGCAAACCACAAACCCACGCTACCATTCTCTCAATACCCATACCAAAACCGGAGTGTGGCACACTGCCATACTTTCTTAAATCAAGATACCAATCAAAAGCCTCAGGAGGTAAACCTTGTTCTTTAATGCGGGCAACAAGGGTATCGTAATCTTCTTCACGCTCGCTGCCACCGATAATTTCGCCGTAACCTTCCGGACCGATAACATCAACGGCTAAAGCAAGGCGCGGATCTTTAGGGTCGCGTTTCATATAAAAGGCCTTAATTGCGGCAGGGTAGCGGTGTATCATAACGGGTCTATCAAATTGCTGGGAAATTATTGTTTCCTCATCGCCGCCGATATCGCCGCCCCATTCAGTAGGGTTGCCGTTTTTATTTAAAATTTCAATGGCTTCTGTATAAGAAATTCTGGGGAAAGGTTTTTTGATATTTTCAAGTTTAGAAATATCCCTTTCCAAAGTTTTTAACTCTGCCTGGCAGTTTTTTAAAACTTTGCCAATAATGTAGCAAATAAAATCTTCGGCAAGGTCCATATTATCATCAAGAGTGTTAAAGGCAACTTCCGGCTCTACCATCCAAAACTCTGTTAAATGGCGGCGGGTTTTAGATTTTTCTGCTCTAAAAGTTGGTCCAAAGCAGTAAATTTTGCCAAGGGCCATGGCGCTAGCTTCGCCGTAAAGTTGACCGCTTTGGGATAAAAATGCCTTTTCGCCAAAATAATCGGTTTCAAAAAGGGTGCTGGTGCCTTCGCAAGCAGCAGGGGTTAAAATAGGGCTGTCAACCAAAGTAAAATCGTTATTTTTAAAATATTCGCGGATAGAGAAAATAATTTCATCCCTGATTTTTAAAATTGCAACTTGCCTGCTGGAGCGCAGCCACAAGTGTCTATTATCCATCAAGAATGCAGTTCCGTGTTCTTTTGGAGAAATAGGATAATCTTTTGAAGCATGCAAGAGTTTAACATCGCTAACGCCAATTTCAAAACCGATAGGCGAGCGTTTATCTTCTTTAACAATACCGGTAATTTCAATAGAAGATTCCTGGGTTAAACTATCTGCCAAGTTAAAAACTTCTTCTTTAACATCACCTTTAAAAACAACACATTGGATAATGCCTGTTCCATCGCGAAGTTGCAAAAATACCAACTTTCCACTTGAACGCTTATTATAAAGCCAACCTTTTAAAACAACTTGCTTACCCAAATGTTCGCCGATATGTTTGATATAAACTCTTGCCATAAAATGCCTCTTTTAAGTAAAATAAAAAATGGACGTGATGGGAGTCGAACCCACGACCTCTTCGTTGCGAACGAAGCGCTCTCCCAACTGAGCTACACGCCCTTCTTACTTATATTATATCATTTTACAGGGCTAATAAAATGCTAAAATATAGTTATGGCAAAAATAATTAGAGGATTTAAAGACACTTTTGGCAAACAAGCCGAAAACTTAACAAAACTTGAAAACTGCGCAAGAAAAGTTTTTGCCCGCTATGGCGTGGAAGAATTGCGCATACCAACGGTTGAATTAAAGGAACTCTTTATTAAATCAACCGGAGATACTACCGATATCGTGCAAAAGGAAATGTATGCCTTTGAAGATGCCGGCAGCAGAAATATCGCTTTAAGACCCGAAGGCACGCCCGGCGTGGTGCGCGCTTATATTGAAAACGGGTTTGCACAAAATAATCCTCTAAAAAGTTTCTTTTATATAGGCAATATGTTTAGGGCAGAACGCCCCCAGGCCGGCCGTTATAGAGAGTTTGAACAAATCGGCGTTGAATGTTTTGGCAACGCTAGCCCCGCGCAAGATGCCCAAACAATTTTAATGCTAAAAGATATTATTGAAAGTTTGGGTATAAAAAATTATAAAGTTAAAATAAACTCACTTGGTTGTGCTGAATGCCGCCCGGCCTTTAGGCAAGAGTTAATAAACTATTTTTCCGCCTCAAAAGACCAACTTTGCGATAAATGTAAAGACCGCTTGGAAAGAAACCCTTTAAGAGTTTTAGATTGCAAAATTGACGGGCCCAAATTTACCAATGTGCCAAAGCAAAAATTATGCCCTTCTTGTCAGGAACATTTTGACGAAGTTATCAATTTGCTTAAAGGCAAAATTGATTTTGAAATTGACCCGATGCTAGTTAGAGGTCTTGATTATTACACAAAAACCGTGTTTGAATTTGTTGCCGGTACAAACGCCCAAAATGCTATTGCCGGCGGCGGAAGATACGACACTCTTGTTAAATCTATGGGCGGGCCTGCTTGCCCGGCTATCGGTTGGGCGCTTGGCGCACAGCGTGTTGCTTCCGTATTGGAAGAGCAAAACGCGCAAGAAGAAAAGAACACAAGAGAAAATAAATTTTTTGTAATTTCTATGGATAAAACCTGCAATCAAACAGCTTTTAACCTTATGCAAAATCTAAGGCAGGCAGGTTTTATAACTTTGGGCGGTATTTTTGATAAAAATATCAAAGCCCAAATGAAACAGGCCGATAAAAACAACTGCCGCTGGGCCTTGATTATAGGAACAACAGAGGTAGAAAAAGGCAGCGTTGTTTTAAAAGATTTAACTAATGCCGAGCAAAAAGAATTTTTGCAAAGCGAAATTATTTCCGTATTAAAAAAGGTGCAAAATGAAAAGAACTAATTATTGCGGCGATATTACCGCTAAATTTAACAATACAAACCAAACCCTTTGCGGCTGGGTGCAAAGCTATAGAAACCACGGCGGCGTTTTATTTTTAGATTTAAGAGATAGAACCGGCCTTGTGCAAGTGGTCGTTGAACCCGAAAACAAAAAAGCTTTTGAAATTGCGCAAACTTTGCGTAATGAATATGTTGTTTGTATAAAAGGCCAAGTTAAAACCCGCAAAGAAGGTTATATCAATAAAAATATGAAAACAGGCGAAGTGGAAGTTATCGCGGATACCATTGAAATTTTAAATACTTGTATCCCCCTTCCCTTTGAAATTGATACCGATAAAAATTTAAGTGAAGAAATCCGCTTTAAATACCGCTATCTTGATTTGCGCGCTCCGCGTATGGTGCGCAATTTAACTATGCGCCATAAAATTGCCCAATGTGTTAGAAGATATTTTGACGAAAACGGATTCTTAGAAATTGAAACGCCTATCTTAACCCGCTCCACCCCTGAAGGCGCAAGAGATTACCTTGTGCCAAGCCGCGTGCATAAAGGCAAATTTTATGCCCTTCCGCAAAGCCCGCAAATGTTTAAACAAACTTTAATGGCAAGCGGGGTGGATAGATACTTCCAACTTGCGCGCGCTTTTAGAGACGAAGATTTAAGAGCCGACCGCCAACCCGAACATACCCAAATTGATGTGGAAATGTCCTTTGTGGAACTGGACGATATTTTCACTATCGCCGAAGGTATGATGAAGCAGGTTTTTACTATGGCAGGTGAGGAAATAAACACTCCTTTTAGACGCCTTCCTTATCAGGAAGCAATGCTAAAATACGGCAGCGATAAGCCCGATGTGCGCTTTGGCCTAGAAATAAGCGATATCGGCGAAATTTTTAAAAACACCGCTTTTAAAGTGTTTAGTGAAAGCCTTAAAAATGGCGGTGTTATCCGCGCAATAGTTGCCCCAAATAGTGCTGAAATTATGACAAGAGGTATTATTGATAAATTAACCGAACTTGTCAAAAAGAACGGCGCAAAAGGTTTAAGTTATCTAAAAGTTAAAGACGGCAAAGCAACAGGACCCAGTGCTAAATTCTTTAGCGAAAGTGAACTTGATACTTTAGTTAAAACTTTAAAGGCAGAAGAAAACTCAACAATCTTTATTGGCACAGATAAGCCAAACACTTGCGCTTTATTTATGGGGGCTTTAAGAAAAGAGTTAATTAAAGTTTTAGGTTTAAAACCTGCTTTTAAATGGGCTCCTTTATGGATAGTAAACTTCCCCTTGCTTGAATATATACCCGAAGAAGATAGATACGACGCCGCCCATAACCCCTTTACCGCACCTGTGGAAGAAGATATACCTTTGTTAAAAACAAATCCTTTAGCGGTGCGTTCTTATCAGTTTGATATGGTTTTAAACGGGGTGGAACTTGCTTCTGGCTCTATCAGAAACCACAGAAGAGATTTGCAAGAGCAAATTTTAGCCCTTATGAAACATTCAAAAGAACAAGCAGCATTACGCTTTGGTATGCTGTTAAATGCTCTTGAATGCGGTGCACCCCCGCACGGCGGGTTTGGGCTTGGTTTAGATAGACTGACAGCCCTACTTTGCGGCGAAGAATCTATTAAAGAAGTTATTGCTTTTCCTAAAACTACGGCTGCGTTCTGCCCGTTAACAGAATCGCCCAATATTGTGGACCAGCAGCAACTTGATGATCTTGCCCTAAAACTAGACGAAGTTAAAATAGAAAAATAACTTGCTTAATAGCAATTTAAAAGGCCGCGTGTTTAAAAACAGGCGGCCTTTTTATTATAAGCAAATAAAAAAATTATTTGACGATTCTATATTTGACAGCCCATCCACTTGTTGAATATTCTTGGCCGCCAAGTTCTTTACATACATCTTTTGCTACTTTGGTATTTTTATCAGCAAAGCACCATTCTTCACCAACTCTGGCATTTACTCCTGACTGATTGTAATTTTCAAGAAATTTTAAATAAGCTATGGGATAAAAGTCAGAAATGTTAGCTCTAACCATATATTGAACATTTTTTCTGTTATCATAAAGCCCAAAACGAAAATTATCACATTCGTAATAAGAGTGTTTATCTGTATTTATTTTTTGGCAATCGGCACCTTTAGGAACAGAAATATCTAAATCATCAATATCCGTAGCAAAACTACCTGTTGACAATTTATAAACCTGCTGGGCATCATATATTGCTTTTGTTAAAGGTAAACCCGTAGTCAAACGTGATTTCAAAACTACTTTTTGATATTTTGGCACTGCAATAGCTGCCAAAATTCCAATAATTAAAACTACTACTAACAACTCTATAAGCGTAAATGCTTGGTTTTTCATGTTTTTCCTATTTATTTTAAGTAAAGTCATAAAAAATTTTATCAAAAAAAATACACAAGTGTTCTGTTAAGACTTATAGGCAAGCATAAATAAAAGACTAAAAGGCCTATTTTTAAAGTAGGTCTTTTTTTATCTATACAAAACGGCTTTTTTTGCTAGAATATTCTTATCTATTGTTAAGGTGCTTTTATGCAGTTTTTAAATGATAAATTTTTTAGAGTGGCCGTTATTTTATTTTTTCTTTTAATGGCTTTGCCTTTTATGTTTTCTGAACCACAGCCGGAAAAGAAAGATAATACCCCCGCGCTTGAATTTGAAGATAAAAACCCCGTCTATAATATCCTTAACAAAATTGCCAAATTTTACGGCCTAAAAAAACAAGAAAAAGACAAACAACCTGTTTTAATAGCCAGTAATCTTGCCAATATAAAAAAACAAATAGCGCAAAGAAAAGAGCCCCCACCTAAACAACCCGAAGAGCTAAAACAAGACATAAATATAGAAAAAAAAGATAACCCTTCAAACGAGGTAAAAACAACTTCTGCCACAAAGGATTTACCTTTAAATAATATTCCCTATCAAAAAACTGCAACTTTTGCCAATTTTAATAATGAAGAGTTTGAAGTTTTACAAGATAAACCTGGAAAAGAAGATGTTTTACGCCCAAAAAATTCCCTCCCCTTACAATCTTTACCAAAAACAAGTAATAAAAATATTCATCAGAAAATAATAGAACCTGGGGAAACTAAAAATACTTCTATTTATAAAGAGACAAAAGATATCCCCGCTCCCTATTTAAAACAAATTAGCCAAGAACAAGAAACAAAAATTATATCCTCCGGCAATAAAAAATCCTATCAAAAAGGTTCTTTTAACAATTACTTTAAAGCTTCAACTAAAATAGGAAAGGACTTTTTAGATAATATTGATAATAATATTAGACATATACAATTGATAAAACAAAATAAGACAGCGCAAAACAAAGATAACACAAAAAGTTCTTATACAAAAACTTATAGAACCCAGATATTTAATACTTCTAAAAACAAACAGGAAGTTATTTCCGTTCAAAAACAAATTGACCAGGAAAATTTGAAAAACGCCCAAATTGTAAAAAAAATTACCGCGGAAAGTCTTGGCAATAAAACATATAACGATACAACTTATACCGATAAAGATGGAAATGAAACCCCCTTTCCCTCTAAAGAAGAACAGGCTTTGTTAAAACCCGGCATTCCTCCGCACACGCTGTTTAATTATTTTAATAGCGCAGATATTTATAAGTCTTTTGATGCTTCTTATAACAAAGCCTTGCATACCTTGCCAAATAAAACGGAAGATTACCCCTTTCTTGAATTTGTTTATGGCAATAAAGATAATGAAATTTTACGCGCCCCAAATGATAGTTTTAATGTGCTTGCAATAAGCAAAATTTTGGCTGATAAAGTTTCCCTGCCACTAGGACAGAGAAATATTGATTTTTTAGATACTAAAAAAAGCATCTATGTCGTTCCACAGGAAAATCTTTATAAGGAATATGTTTCTATGAATATCCCCGTTATATACTACCCCGATTTATCCCCGGAAAATTTAGGCAAAGCCTATGAAACAGCAAATAAGGCTATAGAAGTACTAAATTCCAATAAAACAGAACAACAAAAAAACGAACAAAAACAAAATAAAACCGAGATAGAAAATCTCTTAAAAAAAGAATAGACAAGTGGGCCAAAGGACCTAGAGCGTTCTGGGCCCTTTTTCTCTTGTTTTTTAAAAAAATTTTTCCTAGATTATAAATAGGTCCTATTGTAATAAATAAATTACAATAGAAATAGGTGTATTTATGAAAAAGCTGTTAATCTTGTTTACTTTTTGTTTTTTCGTTTTATTAGGTTTTTCCTGCTTTGCTCAAAACCAAAAACAAACAATAAACCGCATTGGTATTTGGCGGGAAGATTTATCTTGCCACGGCTTAGAACTGGGCCAAGTAATAAGAATTTATAAAGATGATGCTGTTGATATCCTGCAAGATTGCTGCAAAAAACATAAAAGTGCCTGTCTTGATTCTTACTCAAGCCCCAATAATAAAACCTTACTTTATACCGCTGTTGAAGTAAAAGCCTATGAGGTAATCCTTTTTCTTTTTAACTTATCAACAAATTACACAAAAAATGTTGATGCTTACGGCATAACGCAAGATTATATAAAAGAAGGTTCTTTTTTTAATTTTATAGAAGCAAAAGGCAACCCTACTTCTAAAACGCCTTTAATGCTTGCTTGTTATAATGGCGATTTAAAAACAACTAAACTTTTAATTAATTACGGCGCAAGTTTATTAAAACAGAACTATACAAAAGAGGGCAAAACAAATAAAAATGCTTATGAATACGCTAAAATAGCCCCCTATAAAGATCCTGGTTTTATAGAATATGTGCAAGAAGAATATGAAAAACAACTAAAAACTTACAGCGAATATACCCCAAAACAAGAAGAAAACTTTTTGCTTTATCCCTATAAAATTACCAATGCGGGGCAACTATGAAAAATATAAAACCGCTACTTTTCCTTTTTATACTTTTTTTGTTTACCTTACCGCTTAAAGCCCAGAATTTTTACAGACCTTGGAAGTCCTATAAACCGGTGAAACCTCAAAAACCTTATGAAAGAATAGATACTTATAACACTAAATTAAGGCAAACAAAATGTTATTTTGGCAATTACGACTATGAGCCTAATGAAATTTTAACAAAACTTGATATTGGGAAAGAAAGCACATTTATCTACTTTACAAAATGTTGCGCGACGCATCCTTCCCGTTGCGCAAGTGATTATATAGGAACTAATGATAAAACCTTGCTTTACACTATGGTTGAAAAAAAGGCCTACCGCTATATGTATTGGATACTTAATGAGGGCTTTGTTTATGATTCTTACATAGATTCCTGGGGAATTTTTAGGGAAGTTGACGGCCTAATGGTGCCAATACGCAACTATACGCCAATGATGCTTGCCTGTAAAATGGGTGATTTGGAAGCCGTTAAAATTTTAAGAGAACGCGGGGCTTACCTTTCCAAACCGGAGAATGCTATCGGCCTTACCCCCTATGACTTTGCTAAGCAAAATACTAAAACCGCAACAACTAATTTTATTGCCTATATTGATAAGGAATACCAGGAAGAAACAAAAAATATCTCCGCTAAAAAAGAATACGGCACAACCTTTGAAGCCAACCTTTTACAAGATTTTATAAAAGAACTTGAAGATAATTTATTAAAAAACGAACAAAGAATTATTGAAAAAATAAATCAAATTAACAAAATATAAAATCTTTTACTGCGCAAAACCCTCTATAAAGGGTCCGTTTGCCCTTTAAAACCAAATATAGTATCATTTAAATGATAGAGGTGTTTTATGGATATTATTTTATCTGCCGTAATTACTTTGATTTTGGTAATGGACCCTTTTGGCAATATTCCGCTGTTTATTACCGCTTTAAAAAAAGTTGCACCGGAAAGACGCAAAAAAGTTTTACTTAGAGAATTATTTATTGCCCTTTTAATAATGCTTTCCTTTTTATTTGCCGGCACAAAAGTTTTGGGCTGGTTTGGCATTGAATCTTATTCTATGAGTATTGCCGGTGGCATAATTTTGTTTATTATATCGGTTAAACTAGTTTTTAACTCTTCTTTAGAAGAAGAGACAAAACTCAACCCAAAAGAAGAAGAACCTTTTGTTGTGCCTTTGGCAATACCGCTTATTGCAGGGCCGGCAAGTTTAAGTATGATTTTAATTCTTTCCGCCGGGCCTCTTTCAAAAGCCTTTTTAGTTTTAATTGCCATACTTATAGCCTCTGCTTTTAATGCGGCGGTTTTACTTTTGTCTTTTCCTATTAGCAATTTGCTTGGGAAAAGAGGGCTTGTTGCCGTTGAAAGATTGACGGGTATGCTCCTAATTTTAATGTCCGTAAATATGGTTATGAGCGGCATAAAAGATTTTTTAATTTTACTAAAATAGGATTTTTAAATGAAAAAATTATTTTTATTTCTTATTTTACTTTTACCAATAACTTTATTTGCACAAGAAACTAAAGAAACACCACTTACCTTTGAACAAAAACAGGCCGCTTTACCGCATACAGATAATGGCAAGCCTGATGTTTATGTGTTTACTTCCCCAACTTGCGGACATTGTTTGCACTTTAAGCAAGAATTTTACCCGAAATTAAAAAAAGAATTTAAAGATAAAGTAAATTTTGTAGATATTGATACTTCCGACGGAAAAGGCAATTTGCTTTTAAGCGACATCGCCGTTAAATACGATTTAAAATTTTACGGCGTGCCTTGTTTAGTTGTTGGCGAACACTGCCTTATAGGTTATCCCAGTGAAATTAAAGATATGGCTAAAGAGGCCATACAGCAAACCATAGAGCAAAATACAAAAACACAAACTTTAGGCCAGGTAGATGCAAAAGAGGCTTTCTCTAATTTTACTTTTGCGGCTATTATTTTAAACGGACTTATTGACGGCATAAACCCCTGCGCTTTTGCCGTAATAGTGTTTTTAGTGTCCTTTTTAACTATATACCGCTACGACAAAAAAGAAGTTATTTTAATAGGGTCTTCTTATTGTTTAGCTGTGTTTATAACTTATATTTTGCTTGGCCTTGGCCTGTTTAAAGCCCTTTATGCTTTAAGTGCCTTTCAAACTTTTATAAAAATATTTTATATCGTTACGGCCGGTGCTTGTTTGATTTTATTTATTTTAAGCGTTTATGACTTTTTGGTTTATCTTAAAACCAAAAATAGCAAAGAAATGCTTTTAACTTTATCTACAAATTTAAAAATAAGAATAAACAAAATTATAGGGTTCTTTTTAAGAGGAAAAGAACATTCTACTATCGGGCTGATTATCGCTTCCTTAGCGGTTGGCTTTAGTGTTTCTTTGGTGGAAGCCGTCTGCACGGGCCAAGTTTATATACCGACTATCGTTTTAATTATGAAAGAGCCCTCTTTGCGCTTGCAAGCGTGGCTTTATTTGCTTTTGTATAATGTAATGTTTATTTTGCCTTTACTTTCGGTTTTCATACTTTGCGCAATAGGTATTAAATCAGATGGAATAAATAATTTCTTTAAGAAGCATTTAGCAATTGCAAAAATGTGCTTATCTTTGGTGTTTTTAGGCCTTGCCATAATGCTTTTAATGAATATTTAAGCATATATGGAAAAAAAATTTGATTTAAGAAGAAAAATTGCCTTTCTTAGCATTTTTAAATGGTTTTTAGCAGCAACAGCCATAGGCATTATTGTCGGCTGTTTTAATGCTCTATTTTTGCACCTATTAAGCAAATCCATAAATTTAACAAATTCTTGCAAATATTATTATTTCTTTTTGCCTATTGTCTTACTAATAGTTAACCACCTGGCAAGAAAAGTTTATCCCAATGATAAAGGTTTTTCCACCAATGCCGCAATTGCAAGTATTAATGACAAAAAGCCTATTTCTATAATATCTTCTCTAAAAGCCTTTTTTCTGCCGATTTTAACTATTGCTGGTGGCGGTTCTGCCGGTAAAGAATCCCCTTGCGCTGATGTAGGCGCGGGCGTTGCTTCTTTTGTATCAAAACTATTATCTTTTAATGCAAATGAAAGACGAAAACTTATGATTTGCGGTGTTTCAGCCGGTTTTGCCGGAGTGTTTGGTGTGCCGATATCAGGGGCAATTTTCGGTCTTGAAGTTTTAAGCGTGGGTTCTATATTTTACGAAGTTATGTTCCCGGCTTTTATATCGGGGATAACTTCTTTCCAAATAACCCATATGCTTGGGGTTGAGTATGTTTACCACCCTTTACAATTATCAGCTTTAAATTTGGATGGCTCTTTAATATTTGTTCTTTTGGCCGGAATATTCTTTGGTCTTGTTTCCTTACTTTTTATAGAAATCTTAAGGCTTATGCAAGTTTTATTTAGATATATTTCTATCCGTTTTTCTGTTTTTTGGAAATGTTTTATTGCCGGTTCTTTAATTATTTTAATAACGCTATTGACTTCCGATATCTACCTTGGTTTAACAATGGAAAGAGTGGACTCCATTTTAAGCGGAGATAGCGCAGCCACTTTTGGCTTTTTATTTAAAATTTTAACAACCTCGCTAACATTTGCCGGTGGCGGTGTGGGCGGGCTTATAACGCCTGTTTTCTTTATCGGTGCAAATGCGGGATATTTCTTTGCAAATATTCTTGGTTTAAACACTATTACTTTTGCTGCTTTGGGGCTTGTTAGTATTTTAGCCGGAGTAGCAAATACCCCTCTTGCTGCCAGTATTATGGCTATGGAACTTTTTGGTGCGGATATTGCACCTTATGCGGCTGTTTCTTGTATTGTCAGTTTTTTAATTACAGGGCAACGCTCGCTTTTTGATAAACAGAGATTTCATTTTGACAAAAGAATTTCTGATGACGATATAGAAACTATCCCCCAGCTTGAAAATAGGCTTAAAAAAAGAAATTTCTTTTTATCTATGGTTAAACATTTAATACCACAGGAAAATGCTAATTCAACTGCTACTTCTAATACCCAAACCCAAGAGCAAAAAAACCAAGATAAATATACGGCAAAAAAATCTTTAACTGAAAAACTTTTTGGGCATCTTTTTCTACAGGAAGAAGCTTCAACTAAAATAAATACCCAAAAAAATAAAGACAATAAATAAAATCTGCTATTAAGTAGGGAAGTTTATAGTTTAAACTTTACTTTCATACTGCGATCTAAATTACGGGCAATTTCTTTTTTCTTTAGTGCTTCGCGCTTATCGTAAAGTTTTTTGCCTTTGGCAAGGGCAATTTTAACTTTGGCCCAGCCATCTTTAATAAAAATTTCAAGTGGAACAATAGCCTGGCCTTTAACTGAGCCGTAAGAAATAAGTTTATTAATTTCTCTTTTGTTTAAAAGTAGGCGGCGCGGGCGCGAGGGCTCAAGTTGCGTGTGGGTGTTATAGATATATGGGTTAATATTCATATTATAAATATAGGCTTGGCCTTTTTCCGCACGCACAAAAGCGCCCTCTAAAGAACATTCTTTTTGGCGTATAGATTTAATTTCCGCCCCTAAAAGTTCAAGGCCGGCATCAAAAGTTGTTGTTATAAAAAACTCGTGAAAAGCCTTGCGGTTTGTGTAAATTGTTTGAATACCCTTATTTCTTGCCATAGAGAGATTTTAGCAAATTTTTTTCCCACGCGTTCATAAACATAAAATAAAACAGCGTCAAAAAAAGTAAAATAAAACTAAAAATTTTAATTAAAAAAATTGGCAAGTTAGAAGATAAAATGAGTTTTTCTCCCATAAAACCAAGCATTAGCATAGCTATAAAAACAGGCACAATTTTTAGCACATTTATAAAATATTTTTTTAGGGCAAGACCAATTTTTTTATAATATAAATTCATTGCTAACCCCTGCCCTAAAATAATAGAAATGGCTGTGGCCACCGCGCAACCTTTGACTCCAATATGCTTTACAAGAAAAACGCCCAAAATAATATTAAAAATTGCACTTGCCGTGTAAACATAAGCCCTAAAATAATGTTTATTTTGGGCCTGCAAAACCCAAATACCTATATTTTGAGTAAGAGGAATAAATAAAGCAAACATTATAGTAAGCGCGTAATAATAAGATTCTTCAAAAGGGCTGCCAAGCCAAAATTTAAGAAAGGTTTTGCCATATAAAATAAAACCGCCTAAAAAGATACTCATTACCATTAATTGAAGGCGGGATACTTTTAAAAAAACTTCATTTGTCTGCTCTTTAAAACTTTTGTGCGCACTAATTTGCGAAAGTTGCGGCAGGAAAATTGCGCTTATATTATCGGCAAAACGAGTAAAAAAGATATCAAGTTTCATAGCAACCGCGTAAATAGCCACCGCACCCGTGCCAATAAGCGCCCCCAAAATAAGCTGCCCGCTACGCCAGTAAGATTGCTCCATAGCAATCGCCAAAAAAACAAAAAACGAAAATAAAATTAGTTCTTTTAAAAGTTTTAAGTCAAAGTGGTGCAATTTCATTTTAATATCTAAAAACTTACAGCAGTAAATTATATTTGCCATTACTACAAGAAAATTAAAAATTGTGTGGATATAAACTATCGTCAAGGCTTTAGGCCAAATATGGAGCATTAAAACTATTGTAGTCGGGCGTAGTAAAAGAGTTAAAATAACAAGTGTTTTTGCAAAAATAAATTTTTGGTTTGCATTTATTACCGAAGCAAAAATATTGGCCGGTATAACTATTGCCACATTTAAAAGCATTATGGTAAAAAGTTTTTTTGCCGTTAAGAAATCTTGCGCACTTAAAGTGCTTTGGTAAACAGGTAAAAAGAAATAAAGTAAACTAAACCCTATAGCTAAAATTAAAAGGCCAACGCATCCATAAAAAATTGCGCTTAAAGCAAGCATATTTTCTTTTTCTTTTTGCTTACCTTGCTCTTGGTAGCGGGCATAGTAGCGCGTTGTGGTGTTGGAAAGGCCAAAATCCATAATCAAAAGATAGGCAATTATTGCCCCTACAAGTTGATATAAACCAAACTCCCCTTTGCCAAGCAATCTAACCAAAAAAGGCAGACAAATAAAGCTGGCAACAGCATCAAGCGCCATTGAAATATAAGATAAAATTACTCCTGCTTTTCTTTGATTTGATATCATTTTTTATTTTTAAATAAACTTAAAATTAAGGTCGGCAAAACCACAAATAAAGAGAGAAAAGCAAATAAAATAAGCCCCAAGCAACCGCTCCCTTTTGTGGGATAAAAACGGGTATTTGTATTGTTATTTTGCCTACTATCTTGGTTATGCGAAACTTGATTTTGCTCTACAATTTGCGGTTCTATAACCTGTTTTGCCATAAAATCTCCTGTAAATATTTTACTAAATTGATAAAATATATATATACTTAAATGTAGTAAAGAGGAATTTAATTATGTTGCCTAAAGCATACGATCCCAAAGCAGTTGAAGAAAAACTTGCTAAATTATGGAAAGAAAACGGCGTCTTTAAAGCCGAAATTGATAAAAATAAAAAACCTTTTGTTATTGTTATTCCCCCACCAAACATTACCGGTGTTTTACACATGGGCCACGGGCTTAACAATACTTTACAAGATACTTTAATCCGTTTTAACCGCATGAATGGTAAATCTGCCAACTGGGTACCCGGCACCGATCACGGCGGTATTGCCACACAAAATGTTATCGAAAAGAAACTTTCCAAAGAGCAAAAACTCTCCCGCCACGACTTAGGCAGAGAAAAATTTGTTGACCTTGTTTGGGATTGGTATAAAGAATGCGGAAACGCAATTTATAACCAGTTTGAAAAAATGGGCTGGGCTTTAGACCAAAGAAATATCCGTTTTACTATGGATGAAAAACGCGCCCAGGCCGTTTTTGAAACTTTTAAAAGGCTTTGGGATAAAAAATATATCTACCGCGGAAAACGCATGATTAACTGGTGCGTTAGATGTTCCACTGCCTTATCTGATATTGAAGTTGAACATAAAGAACATAACGGCAAACTTTGGCATTTACATTATAAAATGGAAGATGGCTCAAAAGGTATAGTTATTGCAACTACCCGCCCTGAAACTATTTTTGCCGATGCCGCAATAGCCGTTCACCCCGAAGATGAAAGATACAAAAATATAATCGGTAAAAAAGTTTTAATTCCTTTAATTAACCGCCCTATTCCTATTATCGCAGACGAAGCCGTTGAAAAAGATTTCGGAACAGGTGCTTTAAAAATTACCCCCGCACACGACCCGACAGACTACGAAGTCGGCCAGCGCCATAAGCTTGAAACTATTGTCGTTATCTCTGATAAAGGCAAGATGATAAATGTGCCGGAAAAATATCTTGGTATGGATAGGGAACTTTGCCGCAAAGAAAGCGTTAAAGATTTAGAAGAGCAAGGCCTCTTGATTAAAGAAGAAAACTATAAAAATGCCGTTTCCACCTGCTATCGTTGCGGTAATGCAATAGAACCTTATTTAAGCGAACAATGGTTTGTTAATATGAAGGAACTTGCAAAACCCGCAATTAAGGCTATTGAAAACGAAGAAATTAAATTCCACCCGAAAAATTGGAAAGGACCTGTTTTAGATTGGCTTAAAAATATTCAAGATTGGTGCATCTCGCGCCAAATTTGGTGGGGACACAGAATCCCAGTTTGGTATTGCCGCCATTGTTCCCAGAAGGGTTTAACCTTTACCACTGATAAACAAGGCAAAGAACAACTTGTTAAAGTTTCCTTTGAAGAAGGTGCAAAACCGATAATTTCTAAAGAAAAACCCATCTGCCCGATTTGCGGCAGCGCTGACTGCGTGCAAGATCCGGATGTTTTGGATACCTGGTTTTCTTCTGCTTTGTGGCCGCTTTCTGTTTTTGGCTGGCCGGAGCAAACCGAAGACTTAAAATATTATTATCCAACCAGCGTGCTTGTAACAGGGTATGAAATTATTTATCTTTGGGTTGCAAGAATGATTATGATGGGCCTTGAGTTTGAAGGAAAAGTGCCTTTTAAAGATGTTATTTTAAACGGAATTGTCCGCGATAAAACCGGCCAAAAAATGTCTAAATCAAAAGGTAATGTTGTTGACCCCTTGGCTATGACAGAAAAATACGGAACGGACGCGGTTAGATTTTCTTTAGTCGTTCAGGCAAACCCGGGTAAAGATATACCTTATAGCGAAGATTCTATCACCGGGGCAAGGAACTTCTGTAATAAAATTTATAATGCTTCACGCTTTATTTTGATGAATATGGGCGATTTAAAAGAACCCTTAGAAATGCCTACAAACTTAACCGAACTTGCAGATAAATGGATTCTTGCTCGCTATAATACTGCCGTAAAAGAAGCCGCAAGTGCCATAGAAAAATATGATATGGCAAGTGCGGCAAATACTTTATATCATTTCCTTTGGGGCGATTTTTGCGATTGGTATATTGAACTAGCAAAAGACCGCTTTAACGGCAAAGATAAAAAACAGGTTATGGCTCTGCTTGTAAATATCCTTTATGGCACACTTAAAGCCTTACACCCTATTATGCCTTTTATTACCGAAGAAATTGCTAGCAGTTTAAAACCTTATATTAAAGACTCAAAAGAGTTTTTAATACAA
>JAFQAA010000054.1 GCA_017417005.1 Elusimicrobiaceae bacterium
AATGAACCTTCGCTATAAAGAAGCAAACGGCAAAGGCACGCAATTTATCCATACCTTAAACGGCAGTGGTATTGCTGTTGGCAGAACTTTTGCCGCTATTTTGGAAAATTACCAACAAAAAGACGGCAGCATAGTTATTCCGGAAGCCTTGCGCCCTTATTTTGGCAAAGATAAAATAGAAAAGAATGTTTAAAAAACTTACCCTGTGTTTTTGGCTTTTCCTTGCGGCTGTTTTAGGCAATGCAAATAGTTTTACTATGCCGCCCGATTATATGCAAAAAGCCCGTAGTGGTGTTGCGGCGATTTATAATTTAGATTTTAAGACCGCCGAGGAAGATATAAATTATATTTTAGATAAAACCCCCAATTATCCTATTGCTCTTTTTGGCAAAACAATGATAGAGTGGGCTCGTTTTGAATATGAATTTGAAAAGAGCAATTCCGCCCAAACAAAAATTTTTGAACAAGCAATAGCTAATTCTTTAGAAGGCATAAAATCTTGGCTTCAACAAAACGAGGCTTGCGCGCAAGATTATCTTGCTCTTGGAGGTATCTACGGCGTTAAGGCTCGTTTTGACCTTGCCAACAGAAAATATATAAAAGCTTATTTTGCCGGTAAAAAGGTATAAAATATATGAATAAAGCTGCCAAACTTGCCCCCGAAATGTCCGATGCTTACCTCGGCGAAGCCATTTATCAATATTATGCCGGCACTTTACCTGCTGTTGTTAAAGTTCTTGCAAAACTTGTTGGCAGTGCAAATGCCCAAAAAGGCATAGATTATCTTAATATAATTAAAGATAAAGGCGAGTTTTCTGCCGATACCGCCAAACTTTTACTTGTGGAAATTTCTATTCATAACGATAAATATTATAACCCCAAACTTGCCGCTGAGTTAATAGCCGAAGTTCGTCAAAAATATCCGCAAAATCCTCTTTTTGAATTTGTAAGTATCATTGCCGATTACGAAAATAAAAATTATGAAAAAGTTATTTCTTCCGCGCAAAATTTTCTTTCAAAAATTGGCAAAGAAAGTTTTTATAAAGAAATTTATATTGCCCGCACTTATAGTGCAATTGGCACTTCTTATATGGCGCAAGGGTTATGGGAAAAGGCCGCTAAAACTTTTGAAGAAAGTATTTTAGCTACCCAAAATCAAGAAATGAGTCGCTGGCAAATGAATAATCTTTTAAGGCTTGCCCAAGTCTATGATGTTTTAGGCAAAAGAGATGAAGCCCTAGAGCTTTATACAACTATAAAAAAAGCCAAAGAATCTTGGGGTATTGATGAAGTTGCCTCAATATATTTAAAGCGCCCTTTTAGCACCGAAGATAAAATAGGCCATTTATCGCCCCCGTAAACCTTTTTTGCAAAGGCTTTTTGCCTGTTTTTTATTTTTTTAAGGCTTCGGATAGTTCCGCCCTTGCGGGCGTGGTTCCCTACTATACCTTGCCTTAAAGAAAATAAAAAACAGGGCGGCATAATTTCATTATGCCTAAAAAATCCTAGCAAAAATTTTGCTTCGGCTTTTGGGCTATCTTTTCCCCTCCCTTTTTCAAAGAAAAGGGGAGGGGTAAGGGGTGGGGTATAAAATAAAATCGTCATACTGAGATGTTTTTGCTCAGTATCTCTTCCTATTTTAATCTAAGCTAAGGAAAGTATTAGGTCTTGGGGCGTTTAAGATTTTCCAGTATTTAAAGTTATCTGTTTTAACACTTAAAAAAGCAAAAATAAGCACTTTAGGTGTTTTCTTGCATATAATAAAAGGATAATAAGATTCTTCAAGTTCTTTTAATATTTTTCTTGCTTGGGTTTTATTTTTACAAGGCCAAGATTTAAAATAGGCACAAATAATATTATTTTTATTTTGAAAATCTTTTTTAGTTGTCTTGGGTTATCTGTTAACCCGATATGCCACTTACAATAATCAAGGGTATATTTAGCTTTGGTGTACTTAATAATTCTTTGCGTAAGTTTATGCATATTTTATCCTTAAAATTGTTTTTGGAAGATATAACAGCAGAGCAAATAAAAACGGCCGTTTAATCTGGGACAACGAGACGAGCCCAAATAAAACAGCCGTAGTTTGCCGCTCTTATGAGCGGCAAACATTCAGCATAACAAAATGGGATTATAAGTTCCATCTTGATATGCTTAATAACGACTGCTTTTGGAGTCTCGTTGTTTGGTTTTATCCAATCAATGCGTTTTCACACATTTCCAAAAACAGATTAAATTTTTATAAGTAAAAAACACTTATGATATTATTATAATAAATTTTGCTTTAACATAAAAAATGGCTTTATTTATATCAGCGCGAAGAATATTTTTTACAAGGCTTATATTTGCTTTATCCGCCAAAAATGTCTAAAGTTCCGTCTTCTTTACAAAGGTGGGTTTTTATACCGCCACTTCCAAAAGTAGTAGTGTAAACAGGGGTATTTGAAGAGTCCTTTTTTTGTTTTCTTCTATCCATAACTATATTATAAGGATATTCCGCCATTTTATTAATTTTAACAGGCGGAACAAGCACTAAAAATCTATTTTTTCCGGGGGCCGCAGGCACAATTTTAACAGCAAGTTTTTGAGTTAAAGTTTTTTCACTGCAACGGGAAGTTTCTATAAGATAGGCGTATTCGCTTGTAGTAATTTCGGTATAGCCTTGGCGCAATAATTGTTGAACCATCATTTCTGCTTTTTTAGAACCGGAAGGTAAAGGCTCTGAGGGCAACAAATAGGCTTTTTGCCCGTTTAAACTATAAGTATAAGCAAGCAAGCCTTCATCTGTTAAAAAACCTTTTTTATCAAAAATATTATTTCCGTTTAAATCGCGTAGTTTTAACATTTCGCTTTTATAAACGCCCTGATTAATAAAATAATTAATGGCATCTTTTGAAAGCAAAAACATTAAATCTTTATAACCGCTGTAAGAAAGCATTTTACGGGAATAAATTTTGCCTGGGTATTGTTCCACAATCAAGCCCGGTGGGATCTTGCCGTTATATTTATTATTAAGATAAGTTATGGCATTATCTTTTTCTGCCTTTATCATTTTATTTAATAAATCTAAATCTGTTTCTTGGTAATCTATGGCATTAGGGTCAAGGATATTTCTTTCCTTCATAGTGCTTATAAGTTCTTCGTGGGAAAGTCTTTGCGGTTCTAAACTTATAAGCCTTTCCCTTGCTATTAAATTGGTAAAATCTACGGCCAAGGCTTTTTTGAAATACTGGGCTGCTTTTTGGATATTTCCCTGTTTTTCTTCGCAAATACCTTTACCCACCAAGGAGTTTATATTTGCCGGTTCAAAAGTTAACGAAGCCTCATAATATTTTGAAGCCCGGGCAAAATCTTGTTTGTGGGTATATAAATCGCCTATTCTTGTATATACATAGGAAGCATACGGGGATTGTTTTGTCATATTTTTTAGAGATTCTTTAAAGTATTTTAAAGCATCGTCATAATTATTTTGTTTCATACAAACGCCACCCAAACTAACCAAAATATCCACATCTTTAGGGTTATTTTTTAAACAAGTTTCTAAAGTTTTTTGTGCGTAGGTATATTCTTTTTGTTCAAAAAACTCTTTGCTCTTTTCAAGGCAGTTGTTCGTTTGTTGAGCATACACATTATTAAGAGCAAAAACAAAAGAAAGTATTACAAGAAATTTCATTTTATATTACTCCAGGTTTTTAAGACAATAAATATTTTTTGTATTTTATTTAATTTTAATTTATGTTTAAAAATTTTACAAGGGTGTGTTTTGTCAAAAATTGCCTTATAAATATTTCCCATTATTCTGGCTGCAAACATATTTTTAAAATCTTCTTTAGGCAACAACAGCTCTGCTTGTTTATAAAAAGCCTCAGTTCTTTGTCTTTCAAAAGCAAGCAATTTTGTTATTTCCGGTGTATCTTTTGTTTTCAAAATATCTTCTTGTGATACTTTAAAGTTTTTTAAATCTTCTAAAGGCAAATATACGCGGTCAATTTTACTATCTTCGGCGATATCTCTTAAAATATTTGTCATTTGCACGGCTTTAGCTAAAGTTATAGCGTATTGTTTTGTTTGTTGGTTTTTAAAACCAAAAATATGGATACACATTAACCCAACCACTCCTGCAACCCTATAAATATACCATTCTAAATTTTCAAAAGTTTCAAAACGAACAGGCTTTTTTAAATCGTATTCAACGCCGTCAATTAGATCAAAAAAATATTGTTTTGGTATAGAGTAATCTTCTATAACTTTTTCTAAGTTCTTAAAAAATTTTTTCTGCGGGGTTATTAAATCTTGTTTTAACTCGGCCAAAAGTTTTGGCGCGTTTTCAAAATTATCATCAACAATATCATCGGCATAGCGGCAAAAAGCGTAAACTAGGCCTAAAGCCTCTTTTTGTTTTTTTGATAAAAAGAAAAAGGCTGAACCAAAATTAGATTTTTTATAGCTATTTGTATCCATAAATTTATTCTAGCAAAAAAAAGCGTTTACCTCTAATTTTTAAAATTTATTTTTAGCAATCAAAAGCATAGATTGACAATTTTGAAAAAATGTTCTACAATATTAGCAGTCAGTTTAAAAGACTGCTAAAAAATAAAACAGGAACACCAAGGTAAAATATGAGAATATTAAAACCGGAAATAGCAAAAGAAAGGGAAGAAAAAATTCTTCGTATGATAATACAAGAATATGTGCAAACCCGCAAACCGGTTGGTTCAGAACTCGTGGCCCAAAAGGGGCTACCGGGTGTATCCAGTGCAACGATTAGAAACGCAATGAAAAAACTTGAAGATGAAGGCTACCTTCACCAAGTGCACTCTTCCGGGGGCAGAATTCCCACCGATAAGGCTTATAGGTATTATGTAGATTATTTATCTAAAATACAAAAGATTGCCTTAAAAGAGCGTCAAAAAATAGAGCAAGAATACGCTAAAAATAATGAAGAGATAAACCGCGTTCTCGTGCACACTTGCCGTATGCTATCAGCTATGACGCATAGCGCGGGTTTTGTTTTTACCAGTAATGTGCAAGACAGCGTCGTGCAAAGACTTGATTTTTTGCCGCTTGGTCCTTGCAATATCTTAGCAGTTTTAGTGACTAGTGAAGGCGTTGTTAAACATTGGCCTGTTAGGGTTAATAGAATAGTAATCCCTACAAAACTTTTAATGTTAAACGCTTATATAAACGAACAAATATCAGGCTTAACCTTGCGTAATGCGCAGCGTGTTTTATGGGAAAACTTGCGCCGCGGCAACACTGATGAAGACGGGTTCTGTGAACTTGCCTGCAAGATCTTAAAAGATATGGCTTTGCAGCAAAATTACAGCGAACAATTATATATAGAGGGTATGAGTTCCCTTATTGAAAATGTTTCTTCAGATGAATATAATGAGTTAAGCAAAATGATGCGCGTTATAGAAGAACGCGATAAATTTGCCGGCCTGCTAGGCGAAAAAATGCAGGAATTAAAAAATAGTAAAGAAAAAAAGGTTAGTGTAAGTATCGGCTCGGAAAATGAGTTAAGCGAACTTAAAAACCTTAGTATTATAACCTCTTCTTATAGTGTGGGGGATAGAACAATCGGCCTACTTGGAATAGTAGGTCCAAAGCACATGGAATATACAAGGATGATGTCGCTGGTTAATTTCGTTGGTGAAATGCTCGGTATGACAATAAAAAATTGGCAGGCATCTCTTGAAGACCATAAGGAATAACTATGAGTAAACATAATAAAAAAGAGGAGCAATTTACACAAGAAGAACAAGACCTTGAGCAAGAAGAATCTTGCGAGCAGGAGCAAAATCAGACTTCAGAAGAACAAGATAAAGCCGCTTTATATTTCGGGCAACTTGTGCGTCTGCAGGCAGATTTTGAAAATTATAGAAAACGCGTTGAAAAAGAAAAACCCGAACTTATTAACTTTGGCAAAGCAGAAGTTATACTTAGTTTCCTTTCCTTATATGATGTTTTGTTAAAAGCACAAAAACAGGCGGAAAATAAAAACGCGGATATAGAACATATCAAGCAAGGCCTCAAAATGATCTTTGAGGAATTTGCAAAAGTCTTTAAAGCCCAAGGGGTTCAAATTATAAGCGCAAAGGGTAAACCTTATGACGCTATGACCCAAGAAGTTGTAACAACCATCCCTTGCGCGCCTAAAGATGACGGCCTTGTTCTTGAAGAAATTTCAAGCGGGGTAAAAATGGGTGATAGGGTTATCCGTCCGGCGCAAGTCGTTGTCGGTAAAGCACCGGAAGCAGACCCAAAAGCAGTAAAACAAGATATACAACAAAATAAACACAAGGAGAAATAATTATGTCTAAAATTATTGGTATTGATTTAGGAACATCTAACACCGCAGCAGCGGTTATGGAAGGCGGTAAACCAACCATTATCCCTTCAGCAGAAGGTAATTCAATCGGCGGTAAAGCATTCCCGTCTTATGTCGCTTTTACAAAAGACGGTCAAAGACTCGTCGGTGAACCGGCAAGAAAACAAGCCGTTTTAAACCCGGAAGGCACAGCCACTGCTTTTAAACGCAGAATGGGCGAAAACTTTAAATTTAATTTGCGCGGTAATGAATTTACCCCGCAACAACTTTCCGCTTTCGTTTTGCAGAAAGTTAAAAAAGATGCCGAGGCCTTCCTTGGTACTTCTGTAGAAAAAGCAGTTATCACCGTTCCTGCTTACTTTAATGATAACCAACGCCAAGCAACAAAAGATGCAGGCAAAATTGCCGGTCTTGAAGTTGTCCGCTTAGTTAACGAACCGACCGCTGCAGCCCTTGCTTTCGGTATTGATAAGCTCGGTAAAGAACAAAAAGTTTTGGTCTTTGACCTCGGTGGCGGTACTTTGGATGTTACCATTATGGAAATGGGCGCAGAAGGCACTTTCAGTGTTCTTGCAACTTCCGGTGATACTAAACTCGGCGGAACCGATATGGATAATGCCATTATTGATTGGGTTGTTAGCGAATTTAGAAAAGAAAACGGCATTGATTTATCAAAAGATAAACAGGCAATGATGCGTCTTAAAGACGGCGCCGAAAAAGCAAAAATTGAACTTTCCACCACCATGGAAACAGAAATTAATTTGCCGTTTATCACAGCAGACCAAAACGGGCCTAAACATTTACAAATGACTTTATCAAGAGCAAAACTTGAAAGTCTTGTCCGCCCGACCGTTGAAAGATGCGGTGCTTCTATTGATAGAGCAGTTAGTGATAGCGGACTCTCAATGAGCAATATTGATAAAATCATTATGGTCGGCGGTCCTACCCGTATGCCTATCGTTCAAGAATATGTTGAAAAACATGTCGGCAAGAAAATTGAACGCGGCGTTGACCCGATGGAATGCGTGGCAGATGGTGCCGCAATTCAAGCAGGTGTTTTAACAGGTGATGTTAAAGATATTTTATTGCTGGATGTTACTCCGTTATCCCTTGGTCTTGAAACTTTGGGTGGTGTTTTTACAAAACTTATTGAAAGAAACACAACTATTCCTACAAAGAAAACCCAAGTTTTCTCCACCGCAGCCGATAATCAACCGGCTGTAACCGTTAATGTTTTACAGGGCGAAAGACCTATGGCAAAAGATAATGTGCCTCTTGGCAAATTTGACCTTGACGGCATTCCGCCAGCACCGCGCGGCGTTCCTCAAATTGAAGTTACCTTTGATATTGACGCAAATGGTATCTTAAAAGTTTCCGCTAAAGATCTTGGCACACAAAAAGAACAACACATCACAATCAGTGCGCCAAACAAACTTAGCGAAGCCGAAGTCAATAACTTCGTTAAACAGGCCGAACAATTCGCCGAAGAAGATAAAAAGACCAAAGAAAGAATTGAAGCCAAAAACGAAGCTGACTCTGTCTTGTATCAAACAGAAAAAGCCCTTAAAGAACACGGCGATAAAGTTCCTCAAGATGAAAGACTTAAAATTGACCAAGCTTTAAGTGAACTTAAAGAGGCTATTAAATCTGATGATACCCAAAGAATCAAAACAGCCAAAGACAATGCTTTAATGGCAAGTCAAAAATTAGGTGAGATTATTTATAAAGAATCTCAAGCTAAAGCTCAAGCAGCCCAAGCCGGCGCCCAAGCAAATACAGGCGCACAAGCCGGTGCTCAGCAAGAAGCACCTAAAAAAGATGATGTAGTTGAAGCAGAAGTCGTTGACAATAAATAAAAGATAGTTTAGCAAAGTGCCGCGGTTTTTAAAAGACTGCGGCACTTAGTTTTTTTAAAAGAGTGGCAAAATGGCAAAGAAAGAAGATTATTATAGTGTGCTCGGCGTTCAAAGAAGCGCAAGTGAAAGCGAGTTAAAAAGTGCTTACCGCAAACTTGCAATGAAGTATCACCCCGATAGAAACCCAGGCAATGCTGAAGCAGAAGAAAAATTTAAACAAATAAACGAAGCCTATGAAGTTTTAGGCGACCCCCAAAAAAGACAGATGTATGATACTTATGGCGCTGAGGGCGTCAATATGGGCTCAGGGGGCTTTCACGCAGGCGGCTTTGGCGGCTTTGAAGATGTTTTTAGTTCCGTTTTTAGTGATTTATTCGGCGGCAGTTTTGGCGGCGGCGCAAGAAGACGCCCCCGCGCTCAAAGGGGTAATGATATAAAACAGCAGGTATCTGTTTCTTTAGAACAAGCCTATGACGGAGTAGAACAGGATATTTCTTATGAAAGAATTGATACTTGCGATACTTGCCACGGCAGTGGCGCACAGGAAGGCAGTGGGCGCAAAACTTGCCCCACTTGTAAAGGTTCCGGTGTAGTTCAGTTTAGCCAAGGTTTCTTTTCTATGCGCCAAGCTTGCCCCGATTGTGGCGGTCAAGGTTCTATTTTAGAAAAACCTTGCAAAGCCTGCCACGGCACAGGCCGTCAAAAACATACAAATACAATAACCTTAAAAATACCAAAAGGTGTTAAAGACGGCGTTTTGCTCCGCGTAAATAATGGCGGCGATATTGGCACAAACGATGGCGGTTATGGCGATTTGTATGTAGAAATTGCCGTAAAAAGAAATAAAGAATTTCAAAGAGACGGCGACGATTTAATTATTGAAAAAACAATTTCTTTTCCCCAAGCCGTTTTTGGCGATAGAATAAAAGTTAAAAACTTAAAGCAGGAAGAAGTTAACTTAGTTATCCCGGCCGGCTCCGTTCACGGCAGTCAAGTTGTTTTGGAAAAACAGGGTATGCCCGTCTTGGGTAAAGAAGGCAAAAAAGGTAATTTAAAAGTAATTTTAAATATCAATGTTCCAAAGAAATTAAGCAAAAAACAAAAAGCTGCTTTGGAAGAATTTGCCAAAACATTAGACGAAGAACCTGGCTTTTTTGAGAAAATATTTTAAATAAAAAACCCCGAGTAAAAACTCGGGGTTTTTAAATTTGCCTATGTGGCAAGTGCTGCCCGTACGGCGAGTACTATTTTTTTAGATGTTCAAACCTAAGGGTATAGGTTGTAATATCCGTAATTTCCGCCGGTCCGTAATATTGGATAGGTCCGGGGAATATATAACTTTCCGTCTTGGCCCAAACTTCTCTGTGGGCGCAAAGAACTTTAAACGGCTGTCCTTTAAGTTCAACAAGGGCTTTTTTGATAACGGGTTTTTCTTTTCCGTTTCTTCTTTCCATATTCATCATCATTGTCAAAGGAATACCGCCACATTGCCAATCTTGCGGTTTTTTAACAAGATTTTTAACGGAAGATAAATAACCACTACATTTATTTAAAGCAAGCACGCTTGCATTATATCCCAAGGCATAAGTATAATTTGCATCAAATGCGGATGGAACGCCGCATCTACCTTCATAACCAAAAAAGTGCATAATGGCGGAAAATTTGCCATTATATTTGCCTTGTTTTTTAAGTTCGGCAAGTTTAGTTTTTAACATTTCAACAAGTAATTTTTCTGTCTCAATTAAAGAAACTTGCACATTGCCGTGCGGGTCGCGCTCAAGCATTAATTGGGCGGCAATATTGCTAGGTAAAGATGCCATAAGTTTTGCTAAATTTGTAGGTAATTTTGAGATA
This sequence comes from Elusimicrobiaceae bacterium, assembly GCA_017417005.1. GTDB lineage: Bacteria > Elusimicrobiota > Elusimicrobia > Elusimicrobiales > Elusimicrobiaceae > Proelusimicrobium. Next base: position 10,042 of record JAFQAA010000054.1, read on the forward strand.
ATAAATTTCTTTTTATCTTCAAAATTTTTGCAGGCATTTAATTCTTTTTCGCAAGTGGCAAGCAAGTCGTTTAATTCGGCAATAAGGGCCTTCATTTCAGGGATAAATTCAATTAAACCTTCCGGCACTAAAACAACACCGAAGTTCTTTTTATCTTTTGCTCTTGCAACAACCACTTTAGCCAAAGAATCAACAATTTGAGCTAGTGTCATTTTTTTAGCTAAAACTTCTTCGCCGATTAAAACGATATTTGGGTGGGTTTTGAAAGCAACTTCCAAGGCAATATGGCTTGCACTTCTGCCCATTAAGCGAACAAAGTGCCAATATTTTCTTGCGGAATTTACATCGCGGCAAATATTGCCCACCATTTCAGCATAAATTTTTGTTGCGGTATCAAAACCAAAAGAAGTTTCAATATGTTCGTTTTTCAAATCGCCGTCAATAGTCTTAGGCACGCCGATAACGCTGGTATCAATTTTTTGTTGTTTAAAATATTCGGCAATAATACCGGCATTGGTGTTGGAATCATCCCCGCCGATAATAACTAAAGCGTCAATTTTGTTTTTCAAAATGTTTTCTTTTGCGGTAGCAAGTTGCTCGGCTGTTTCAATTTTGGTGCGGCCGGATTTAATCATATCAAAACCGCCGGTGTTTCTGTAATCAGCCATCAGTTTGGGTGTAATTTCAATAAATTTATTTTCCAAAATACCGCTGGGACCGCCAAGAAAACCAAATAATTTATTTTTAGCATTAGCTTTTTTAAGACCGTCTAAAAGACCGGCAATAACATTATGACCGCCGGGTGCTTGACCGCCGGATAAAACAACGGCTACGCGCACGGCTTTTTTAGTAATATTTTTATTTGTTCCGGCTTTAAAAGAAATTTGCGGCATACCGTAAGTGTTAGGGAACATTTTTTTAACTGCAGCTTG
>JAFQAA010000055.1 GCA_017417005.1 Elusimicrobiaceae bacterium
CCTCCCAGGACTATGACTAATAATATAACTGCCATTTGTTCTTTAAATTCAAAATAGTTATGAGGTAAAGTTAAAGCCAAATAGGTTAATAGGAGTTTGCTTATAAGCAGCGAAGTTAACCCCGCAATTAAACCGCATAAAGTGCCTGCCAGGCGGTCTATGGCGGTAGCAATTTGGGTATAGTAGGCTTCAACAAAAAACCCAAAGGAAATTAAGGTTAAAGCAACAAAAATAGCTAAAATATCTATATACTTTATAAAAGCTCTCAAAGATATTGCTGTTTGGTTTTGTGCGGTTTTATAATAAACTTCCAAGTTTTCATCAAAATTGTAAAGATTATTTTTTAACCAAGTTTCGCTGTCAAGTAAGACTTTTTGGTCAACCTCAACTTCGTATAGAGCAGGCACAAAAGCCGGGTTTAAAACATAATCACTTTGGCCTTTTGCGCCTTTTGAAAAAATATCAAAAATATCTTGTGAGCTTAGTTTTTTATAGTTTACAATGCCGTTTAGGTTTTTTAGTTTGTTTTGTAAAGTATCCTGCTTTTCTTCGGAAGCATTATAGGAAAGCACTATTTTAAAATCTTTTTGCAAAGAGTTTAAAGCATAGACTGCATTTTGCCGTGCAAAAAGATAAATTTGTGCTAGCAAAGCAAATGCAAGCAGTATAAAAAATACACGCCTGTGTCCGTTAAATAAAATAGTTAAAAAATTATTGTTCTTCATTAAAATACTCTCTTATTATTTGTGCAATTTGTGTATTGTGCATTATATTAGGTGCTTTTACTGGTGCGCCGTAAAAAATGGCTATAAGCGGGCTTGAAGTATGTTGTTTTGTGTTCCAAACAAGGCCTAAAGTTTCGGAGGCTTTTTTTAGGGATTTTTCAAAACTAAAATCTTTTTGGTTTTCCTCAAGGCCAAGCTGGTCTAAAGTTAAATTTAAAGCCAAATTTTCATTAATAATTTCGCGTGCTTTTTGCGGGGTTTGTTTGGCTTTTGGCAAGGCTTTAAATTTTTGACCTAAGATATAAAAACTTGCTTTTTGTTCCAGCAGTTTATCCAAGGTTTCCGGGGCAATATAATCATATTTGCCTTGAACATAGCCCTCGTCCATTTTATTTTCTTTTTCTTCTTTAGTAAGTTTTTTATAATTAAAGCCAAAACCACCGGTGTCGTGATCTGCTGTAATAATTAAAAGGGTGTTTGGGTGGGTGTCAACCCAATTTTTTAAGTAAGTTAAAGTTTGGTCTGCTTCAAGCATTTCTCTTAAAGTTGTTGCGCCGTCGTTTGTGTGGGCAGCCCAGTCCACCTCGCCTGCTTCAACCATAAGAAAAAAGCCCTTTTTATTTTTGCTTAAAGTTTCAACAGCTTTTTTAGTCATAGTTGTTAAATCCGGCGCGTTTTTTAAGCCGTCAATATTAAAAGGGTAGCCTTCCGCTGCAAAAAGCCCCATAATTTTGTTTGCTTTTGTTTTGTTTAAACTTTTTTCATCAAAGACGATAGCATAGCCGCTTTTAAGCAGGTTTTCAAAAGTTTTATCGTCTTGGTTTTTAGGAGTTATTTCACTTGCATAAGGCACTTTAGGCAAAATATTTGTTAAAGCACCGCTTGCTAAATTGTTTTTGCTTACGAAGTGATTAAAACCACCCCCCATTACAATATCGGGTTTAACTTCAAGTAAGTTTTTGGATAAGATAGTATATTCCCTTCTATTTTTTGCGTGGCCAAAAAAACCGGCTGGGGTTGCATCAAGCACATAAGTATCCGTTAAAACCCCGGTTGCGCGGCCTTGCTCTTTTGCCGTAATTAAAACGCTGTTAACGGCATTAGAATCTTTATCTACTCCGACTGCTTCCGGGAAGGTTCTGTGCCCTGTTGCAAACTGAGTAGCAGCGGCGGCAGAATCTGTTACAACGCTAAAAGCTGTATCATTATAAACTAAAGAAAGCTTGCCTTCATTAATTAACTTTTCCAAGGTTGAAGTTCTATCTTTAAAGGGGCTGTTTGGCGCAAGTTTGGCATATTGCATCAAAAGATGCATTATGGTTGGGCCGGTGCCGTCTGCTATAAATAAAATTACATTTTTTTGTTCTGTTTTGGCAAAAACGCCACTTGCCAAAAACAAGAAACAAAAAAAAGTTATAAGTGATTTTTTTACCATTTGGGCCCCCTCTTTACTAAATCGGCAAATAATTTTAAATATTGCTTTGAAGAATTTTCCCACGAGAAGTTTTTAAGCATAGCATTAGTCATAATTTGCCGCCATTCCTGTTGTTTAGAGTAAACTTGAAGGGCTTTTTCTAAAGTTTCGGCCAGTCCGCCGGAATCAAGGGTGTTTATAAAGAAACCTGTTGGTTCAGCAGAACCCTGTCCATAAGGCACAACGCTATCTCTTAGTCCGCCAACACGCGAAACAATTGGCAAAGAGCCATAGCGCATGGCTATCATTTGACTAAGCCCGCAAGGTTCAAAACGCGAAGGCATTAAAAAGATATCGCTTGAAGCATAGATTTTGTGAGCCAAAACTTCATCGTGAACAGGTCTAAAGGCAACTTTGTTTGGGTAAGTTGCTGCGATATTTTTTAAAATTTCTTCGGCTCTGGCTTCGCCTTTACCTTCTATAACAAATTGCACTTTGCCGGCAAAATGCGGGATAATATCAGCAATTAAATCTATTCCTTTTTGATAAGCCAGGCGGCTAACCACTCCTACTAAAGGGATATTTAAGTTTTCCTCTAGTCCAAGTTCTTTTTGCAAACTAACTTTACATTTTTGTTTACCTTGCAAAGATTCATCGTCATAACCCATAGGGATAAGGGTATCACTTTGCGGGTCCCAAACTTCGCCGTCAATACCATTTATAATACCGCTAAAATCATTACCTTTATTTCTTAAAACACCCTCAAGGCCAAAGCTGTTTTGCCCGTTTAAAAGTTCTCTAGCATAAGAAGGGCTTACGGTGTTAACTTTATCAGCAAAAACAATACCTGTTTTTAAGAAACTTATCCCCCCCCAATATTCAAATTTTTCAGGGGTAAAATCTACCCAAAAAAAGCCAGCTTTTTCAAAACTTTCTTTTGGGAAATAACCCTGGTAGGCAATATTGTGTATAGTAAAAACGCTGCGTGTTCTGGTAAAAAAGGCATCGGTTTTATAAACCGTTTGTAAGTAAGCCGGAATAAGACCTGCCTGCCAATCGTTTGCGTGTATAATATCAGGCCTAAAACCAATAAATTTGCACGCTTCTAAAACGGCGCGGCTATAAAAAATAAAGCGTTCGTCATTATCGGCATAATCACCTTTTTTGCTGGCGTATAAATCGGGCCTATCAAAATATTTATGCGAGCCTATAAAAAATACTAAAGCATTACCCCATTTTAAATAAGAAATACGGGCCTGTTCCAGTTTTTGCCCTATGGGAACATAAAAGGAACCCGGCACTCTTTTTAAAGAAGAAGAATTTGTAATATTTCTATAATGCGGCAAAAACAAAATAACTTTTGCCCCTCTTGCGCGGGAAAAATCTTGGGTTAAGGCGCCAACAACATCGGCAAGTCCGCCTGTTTTACAAAAAGGGAAAGCCTCGCTTGCGGCTAAAACTATATTCATAAAATCTCCTTATTTTATTTCCTCTTGCCCCATAGCATTATCAATAACCTCTTCGGTTTTGATTTGGGCAGGTTCTTCTTCTTGATTTTCTGCTTCTATTTTGTTTTCTTTTAGTTCTGTCTGGGTTGTTTCAGGTTCTATTAGTTTTTCTTCTATACTAGGAGCAGTTTTTTCTTGTTCCTGATTTGCAAAATCTAAAGTAGGTTCTTGAGTTTGCGACAAGGTTTGAGTGTTAGAATTATCCCCTTCCTCTAAAGGCAAAATGGCATCAGCCTGGGGCAGAGGGGTTTTAAAGGGTAAATCATCTTGAACTTCCTTTATTTCCTTTGAGGCAAAAGTTTTAAGTTCCGGTAATTGCGAAAGCGAGTTTAAACCAAAAAGTCTTAAAAACTCTTCTGTTGTGCCGTAAACAAGCGGTTTGCCCGGGATATCTTTTTTACCCACAATTCTAACAAGGCCCCTTTCCATAATTTTTTCTAAAGGGCCTACGATATCAACCCCGCGGATAGATTCAATTTCGGCTCTTGTTATCGGTTGTTTATAGGCGATAATGGCAAGTGTTTCTAAAGCGGCGTTTGATAGTTTTGTTGAACTTTTTTCGTTAAATAACTGGCGCACCCAACGCCCGTATTCTGGCTTTGTTGACATTTGAAAACCACCCCCAATTTCAACAATAGCAATAGCGCGGTTTGTTTGGGCATATTCCTGTTGCAAGAGGCGCACAAGTTCGCCTGTTTGGGTAATATCATTAACTTGCGCCAGTTGGGAAAGTTTTGCTAAACTAAGGGGCCTATCGGTAATAAAAAGCAAATTTTCTATAATTTTTTTATAGTCCTCGCCTGTAAGCATATCTTGCAAGGTTTCTTTATTTTCCTGCGTTTCTTGCTGGGGTTGGTTATTTTCCATTTTCTTGCTCCTCTTGTTGTTTGATTAACTTGTGATAATCTTGGTCTTTATTTTCTGGGTTAAGGTAAATTCTTATTTCTCTTTTATCTTGGTCTTGGCGGGCTAAAAGTTTGCCTATTTTTAAAAGTTCCAGTAAAGCCATAAAACAGGTTATAACGCCGCGTTTTTTTGTTTCACCGACGAATATTTCATCAATCAAAACCCAGGGCCTATCTTTTAACAGCATAACAAGCTTATCCATTTTTTTATCTATCGGAAATTCTTCTACTTTTAAAAGTTCGGCGTGTTGTTTATCTTCCAATTTTTTAAATGCTCTGCGCACAGCGGCAAGCAAATCAAAAATTTGCACTTCAAGCATTTTTTCGCCGGAGTCAAAAACCGGGGCTGATTTATAAAAATTATCTTTAAATTTTTCAAGGTTATTTTCCAAAAATTTGGAAGCCTCTTTAAATTTTTGATATTCTACAAGTTTTTCAATAAGTTCTTTTGCCGGGTCCGGCCCTTCGTTTTCAGAAGTCGGCACTTGAGAAGGTAATAATTGGCGCGCTTTAATTTGCATAAGCGTGCTTGCCATAACCAAAAACTCACCGGCAATTTCCAAATTTAATTGTTTAATAATATCTAAATACTCAAGATATTGCGCCGTAATTTCAGAGATATTTATATCATAAATATCAAGATTATCTTTTTTAATTAAGTGCAGTAGAAGGTCCATCGGCCCTTCAAAAATATCTAGATGTATTTTTAAATCTTCTTTTGTCATAGAATATTCATTACTTTTTTAACTTCGCTTAAAGTTTTTGCGGCGCTTTCTCTAGCCTTTAAAGCACCTTCTTTTAAAATTTGTTGCAAATAATCTTCGTCTTTAGCAAAAGCCTCGCGGCGTTTATTGAATGCTTCAATTTCAACAGCCATAAGTTCAAAAAGTTCTTTTTTACACGCAACGCAACCGCAAGCACCGGCGCGGCAATCGGTCTCTTTTTGGGCAAAATCTTTATTATAGATTTTGTGGAAGGCAAAAACTGCGCAACCATCCGGATTTGCCGGATCGTTTGCTTTTTTCTTGTTAGGATCTGTAAACATAGCCATAACTTTTTTGCGCACGCTTTCAAGATCTTCGCCAAGTTCAATAGTGTTGCCGTAAGATTTTGACATCTTTCTGCCGTCTAAACCCGGCACTTTCGGTATTTTAGTTAAAAGCGGTTTTGGTTCAAGCAAAGCATCACTTTTATAAATATCGCTAAAGCGGCGCACAATATCGCGCGCAATTTCAAGGTGGGCAATTTGGTCTTGACCGACAGGAACATAAGTTGCCTTGTGTATTAAAATATCCGTTGCCATTAAAACAGGGTAGCCAAGAAAACCAAAAGAAGCCATTTCGTTTAAATCTTGTTCTGCAAGCATAGCAATTTTTTGGGCGGCGCCTTTATCTTCCTGTCCGGCATATTTTTTCTTAATAAGTTCGTTTAATTGTTCTTTATAAGTTGGGTTTCTAAGCAGCCAGCCAAGCGGTGTAAACATACCAAGCAAGGTGGCAAGTTCGCTAAC
>JAFQAA010000056.1 GCA_017417005.1 Elusimicrobiaceae bacterium
CCTATTTTTTATTTTGTATTAGCAATAATAGAAATTGTAAATTTTATACGCATAGCCAGTATGGACCAAGAAGAATTTGATAAAACTTACAATGCTATTGAAAAATAATTAAAGGAGAAAATAATATGAATAAGTTAATGCAAAATTTACCTTATTATAAGGACTTGCTATACATATACGCACAAGATTTAGAGTATGAAAAAAAATACGAAATCGCAATTGATATCTATAAGAGAATAGTTAATTTAGGAGATGAAAAAGGGATAAAACATATCGCCAATATTTATATCACGCAAAGTGCATTAAAAAAGATAACGAAATCTAATCTTACATTAGATTTTAAGAAACTTTTGTCTTGGATAAAAAAACTTAGTAACAGATATCCGGAAGAAATTTTTAAAGTAGTTTATTTATTCTTAGCATTTAATATCTTATCTAAAAAAGAGAAAAAGCAATATCTATCTTTTTTAAAAAATACTAATAATAAAATAGCAAAGAAATATTTTGACATATTGTCTAAAGGAGAAATAAAATGAAAAAAATGTTATTTATATTGTTAGGATGTTTTATTTTAGCTTCTTGCACAAATGAGCAAGAGGCACAAACAATGTATAAAGAAGCAGTAGCATTGAAACAAAAACAAAATTACTCAGAAGCCATTGAGAAATACAAAGAACTGATACAAAAGTATCCGTGGAGTTCTATTTCTTCAGCCGCTACAAAAGAAAAAACTTTTTGCGAAGAGGAAATAAAAAAACAAAAGGATAAGGAAAGGTTAAAATTATTTTCGGGATACAAAAATATTCAATTTGGTATGGATAAGTCCCAAGTAAAAAAATTATTTGATGGTAAATTAATACAAAGCAGAGAAAAATACTTAGTATACGTAAAAGATAAAGCAGAAATCACATTTTGGTTCTTCCATAATGCTCTTGAACAAATAGTTGTAGAACCCAATGCAAGAAAAGAACAACGTGGCAGACGAAGTGCATTAGAAGATATTCAAAATACCCTTGCAGCCCTCGTTCTAAAATATGGCGAGTTTGAAGAAATACCAAATATGGTTTCTGTTATCGGTGGATACGTTGAAGTTCCTATAAAATATTATAGATGGGGGTTTAAAGATAGAGAAGTTGTATTCACGCATTGGGATTATGCAACAGGATATAGTTTTGTTGATATTGAGGGTTATCAATCTGTAAAAATAAAATACAGAGATTTGGGACTTAAACAACAAAAAGAACAAGAAGAAGCAAAACAACAAATGCAAAAACAACTACAAGCAATACACCAAAAACAACAAGAATTAAATAACATACTATGATGTAATTTTTTCTATTTAAAAAATGTATATGCGATATTTATTAACATTAATTCTACTCTTGGGCTTGGTTGTTTCATGCCAAGCCCAAGATAATGATTTGAGCCAAAACTTTAATAAAGTAGAACTGGCTTCAGTATATGACGGGGACACTTTCCGCGTGTATTTAGCGTGTAAATATAAAGTTTTTTGTAAAACTATTCCTATTCGTGTTCGCGGTGTAGATTGTCCCGAAATTAAAGGTGGTTCTGCTCAAACTAAAGTTTTTGCTAAACAAGCAAAAACATTTACTAAAAACTTTCTTAAAAATGGTAAAATTTTGTTGCGTAATTGCGGGCGGGATAAATATTTCCGCTTACTTTGTGATGTAAAAGTCAACGGACAAAATCTAGGCGAAGAACTTATAAAAGCAGGGCATGCTGTTCCCTATTTTGGCGGAACAAAACAAGCTTTTTCCGAAGTTAATTCAACTAAAGAACAATATTAAGCAGACTGCAAACAAGCAAAGAAACAGATAAAGTCATCGCAAGGATTCTTAAAGTATCTTTCCACTTGGCTTCTTTTAGCATAACAAAGAAGGATGCAACACACGGCAAATACATTGACATAAAGATACTTGCAATAACAAGTTGCTTGGCGGTCAAATTAAACGGCTCTAAAAGGGCAATAGAAACATCTTTCCTTAAAACGCCTAAAATTACGACTGAAGAAGTATCTTGCGGAAGGCCGAGCATAAAAGTCGTCGGGAAAGCAAAAATTTTGCCAATAAAATCAACAAGCCCAATCATTTGCGCTACACTTATAATAACCATACCGGCCAAAATCAAAGGCACGGCTTCAAAAAGATATTCTTTTGTGCGTTGCCAAATTTTGCGTCCAAGAACGCTTGCTTTAGGCCATTGCCAAGAGGGCACTTCCATAAAAATATCAGCGCTATCGCCGGGCAAAATTTTGTTTAAAATAGTGCCGGTTATTGCCGCCACAACAAACATAATACCGAAAGTCAAAATAAGATATTTTATGCCAAAAGGAGCAATTAAACTAAACATCATAGCACTTTGCGATATACAAGGCGCCATCATAAAAATAAGGGCCATAGCAATAATTTTTTGGCGTCTAGTTTCAAGGCGGCCTGCGGCAAGGAGTGCCGGCACTTTGCAGCCAAGCCCAAGCATTATAGGTATTGCGCTATAACCATGAAGCCCAAGTTTATGTAAAAATCTATCAAGCAAGATAGCAAGTCTTGGCAAATAACCAAGCTCGCCCAAAAACTCCAAAATAGCGTAAAACAAAACAACATAAGGCATAACATCAATAAAAGGTATTTTAAGCCCTTCTGTCAAAAGACCAAAACCCTCTGCCTCAGGCGTGGAAACACCTATTAAAAAATCCCACAAAAAAGTGCCTTTACAAAATGCAAAAATATTTTGAATAAAGGGCAGATAATAACTTTCGTAAAGATTGCTTAAAAAATCAATTATATGCTCGCCAAGGAAAAGCACCAAACAAAAAGAACTAATCAAAATAACCAGCGCAATTAAAATGCCAAAAAAGGGCGTTGTGGCGGCTTCTTCAATTTTTTCCAAGAAGGAAGGGTGGCGGTGCTTTATTGTTTGCGCGTTTTTGCTGATTTCGCCAATCAACTTCCACTTTTCTTCCTGCTTTTGCGGAAGGGCGGGGGGATTTGTTTCTATTTTACCCTGCACCATTTTATCAATTAAAACGGAAAGTTTTTTAAGCCCGTCGCCATTTAAGCCGTTTGTTATAACCACCGGCACGCCGAGCATTTCTGAAAGGACTTTTTTATCAATATCAATACCTTTTTTTTGCGCGATATCAAATTTGTTTAAAATAAGTATCGTCGGTTTGCCAAGCGAAATAACATCCATAGCAAAAAGCAAATTTCTTTCAAGATGTTGCGCGTCTAAAACATATAAGGCAATATCAAAAGGTTTCTTTTTAATTAATTCGCAAGCATCTTTAGAGATATTATCTTCGTAATCA
>JAFQAA010000057.1 GCA_017417005.1 Elusimicrobiaceae bacterium
AGCGATATTCGGCCGTAAGCATTTTTTTATATTGGCTATAATATTTATCGCGAATTTCTTTCCAAAAGACATAATTGCAATCGCTTAATTTTCTTAAATCTTCTATGGCATTACGAAAATCTTGTTCAAAAGAAATATCGGTTAAAGGGGCCCTTCTTTTATGCTGCACGCACATTTCCTCCAAACGAACAAATAATTGGCGGAAATCTTCATTATATTTACGCAATTTTATTTGGGAATCTTCAACCTGTTTTAATATTATTTGTAAGTTTTGTTCTAGTTCGCTCATTTATCTTTTTGAGGTTTAGGAAATTTTAGGGAAATTATAGTCCCCACACCATATTGAGAGCGCATAGCAATATGGCCTTTATGCAAAGCCATAATCCTTTTAACCAAAGCAAGACCTAAACCCCACCCCTCTATTTGTCCTGTAAAGAAATCATCAACTTGATAAAAAGTTTCAAAAATTTTATGTGATTCTTCTTCTTTGATACCGACGCCATTATCGGCTATTGCAACAACATCCTGGCCTTCTTCTTCATAATAAAAAAGTTTCAACCGCTTATTCATATTATTGTTAAACTTAATACTATTATCAAGTAATTCTTCTAAAGCCATAATAAACAATTTTTTATCTGCGGAAATTGTTGTTTCTTCGGAGCATTTAATTTCCACATTGGGCCCTTTGCGGCGCATAGTTTCCTCGGAAGAGTTAACATTTACGGCATCATCCCTAAAAATACATTTCGCGGCAACTTCCGTTAAAACGGAATATAAATTAATTTCTTCTTTTTTTATATCTGTTTCTTTTAATTCATTTATAGAAGAAAAATGAACTAACCTATCTACCAAAAGGGCCATCTTTTGTCCTTGTTTACTGATATTGCGCAAAGCCTGTATATTAAAGGAAGACATTTCCCCAGGTTGTATTGTAGATAAAATTGTTTCGCTATAACCATTTATTATGGATAAAGGCGTTTTTAATTTATGCGACACTAGAGCAAGTAATTTTGATGCCGGATCTTTTGCTATTTGCGGTTTTATTTCTTCTGCCATAAGATGTAATCCTCTTGTTAAAATTTAAAAGATATAGAACCTTTAAAAATATCTTTATCTTTTTGCGACTCAATAAAAATATGATTATAGGCTAAATTAATATAAAAATTATTTTTCATCATTATCATAGTGGAAAAAAGCGCTGAATGTTGCGCTGAAATATCTTTATCTTGAAATTCTATAAATCTATAAGAAATTGTAGTAATACTTTGACTTACTTGGGAATTCCACCTTATCTTTGCCCCGATAGAACCTTTAGGTAAATTTAGAACATAGTTTAAAGTATCAAGGGAAGCTATATTTTGCTGGTCTAAAACGCCGGCAATACTTTCAACAGAACTAATGCCGGAAAGATACTCAAACATATTACCGCTTATTTCAAAGAAATAGGCATTAAAGTAATTTAAACTTATCCCCCCTTCATAAGCAAGTTGATTAAACTTTTCCTTATTTGCGCTAAGCCCTGTTTTATTAACATAAGCATCCTGGCTGGCAAAGCCAAGAGCAAAAAAGACATCCGCAAAGGAATTATCAACTTCATCTTTTTTTATAGTAAAACTAAAAGAAGTTTTTGCCCCAAAAGCACTGGCCTCATTTGCATTATCCGGAATAATAAAAGGTCTAAGAAGCAAAACAAAGTTTTCTGTTTTAAGCACTAAGGGCAAACTAAAAGTATAAATATGATTTTCTATATTTTCATACTCTGTTAAATCAAAATTAAAACCGAGATTAACCAAATAGTTTAAATCTTGCGAAACATATACACTATTTTGCCAAAAAGCATTACTATAGGTAAAACTTTCTGATACCTCTAAAGCATTTAAGGCAAAAGTGCCTAGCAAAAAAATAATTGTTAAGAAAATCTTTCTCATAACTTTATTCTACTATATAATTAACCCATTAAGCGAACAAGAATTTTGTTAATAATAGCCGGGTTTGCTTTACCTTTGGAAAGCTTCATAACCATACCGACCATAGCCCCAATTGCTTTTGTGTTGCCACCTTTATAATCGCTAACGGCTTTGGGGTTAGCTTCAAGAGCCTGTTTAGCCCAGGCTTCTATTTGCGCTTCATCATTTATTTGGGTTTGACCTAAACTTTTAACAAGATCGGCAATTTTTTTATGTTCGTTAAAAGCTTTAGGGAAAATTTCCCTTGCCATTTTTATTGAAATTTTACCCTCTTGGATAAACTTGATTAACTCGGCAAGTTCGCTTGGCGGCAAGGGGCTAGCTTCTATTTCCTTTCCGGCGGCATTTAAAGCACCAAGCAAATCTGTACCTATCCAATTTGAAGCCTGTTTTGCAGGAACGCCGTAAGACAAAACTTTTTCAAAATATTCTGTAATTTGGCGACTCTTTGTTAAAATACCGGCATCATAAGTAGCAAGGCCAAGTTCGCGCTCAAAATATTCTCTTTTTTGTGCGGAAAGCATTGGCATTGAAGCGCGAACCTGGGCAATTTCCTCATCCGTAATAATTAAAGGTTTTAAATCAGGCTCCGGAAAATATCTATATTCTTGCGCGGTTTCTTTGCTGCGCATAACTTTTGTTTGACCGGCGACTTCATCCCAAAGCATTGTTTGCTGGTGCAAGGTTTGGCCTTCTTTAACAGCGGCAATTTGGCGGTTAATTTCATAAGTTAGGGCATCTTTTACAGCCTTAAAAGAATTAAGATTTTTTATCTCCATCCTTGTGCCAAATTTCTCTTGGCCTTTTGGACGGACAGAAACATTGACATCAACCCTTAGCTCGCCTTTTTCCATATCGCAATTTGAAACATCAAGCCAAGATAAAAGGGAGCGCAAGTTTGTTAAATAATCATAGGCTTCTTGCGGAGTTCTTAAATCAGGCTCGCCGACAATTTCTAGTAAAGGCACGCCGCTTCTGTTTAGATCTACAAGGGAATCACTTGCCTCGTGCATACTTTTGCCGGCATCTTCTTCTAAATGGGCGCGGGTAATGCCAATTTTTTTGGTATTACCGGCAGCATCTTTAATTTCTATATAACCTTTACCTATAATAGGTTTATCATCTTGCGAAATTTGATAGCCTTTTGGCAAATCAGGATAAAAATAATTTTTACGCGCAAAAACAGATTCTTTATTTATCTGAGCATTAAAGCCAAAACCTGCTTTTAAAGCAAGTTCAACAGCTTTTTTATTAAGAACGGGTAAAGCACCGGGCTGGCCGCTACACACGGGGCAAAGTGCGGTATTGGGTGCAAGGTTCTTTTTTGCTCCGCTTGGGCAAGAGCAAAACATTTTACTTTCGGTATTTAGTTGGACATGAATTTCAAGTCCGATAATAGCTTCAAAATTTTGTTCCATATTTTAATATGATATCATAAAGATAAGTTTTAAGAAAGAGTTTTTAATTTAAAAATTAAGGTTTCTCTTAAATTTATATATAATATAAGTAAACACATTTTATACTCTAAGGATTTTATTATGTTAAGATTTAGCCCGGGCGCACAAAAAGCAGTTTTGATTGCACAACAGGAAGCAAAAAAATTAAATCACGATTATGTAGGAACAGAACACCTTTTGCTTGGTCTTGCCAAAGCAGAAGGAGAAATTTCTTATGCAATTTTATACAATCTTGGTCTTGAAGCACCAAAAATTATTAACGCTATTGAACAACTGGTAGGAAGAGGCGACGGCGTTTCTATACCAAGTGAAATACCTTTTAACGCAAGATCAAAAAGGGTTCTTGAACGCTCTTTTGAAGAAGCACAAATTTTAAACAGCGTGTTTATAAATACAGAACATTTGCTCCTTGGGCTTGCTGCCGAACAAGAAGGCGTGGGTGCGCGTATTTTGCAAAATTTTAATATTACAGAAGACCTTATAAGAGCTTTGGTTTTAAAAACAATTTCCGAACAGGAAAGGGAATTTAAAGAAGAAAAAGAAAATAAAACTTTGGCCGGCTTAGAAAAGAAGCAAGAAACTTCTTCAACGCCAACCCTTGATGAACATTCCCGCGATTTAACCCAACTTGCCCGGGAAGGCAAACTGGACCCTGTTATCGGCAGAGAAGAAGAAATTGAACGCCTAACCCAAATACTTGCAAGAAGAACAAAAAATAATCCTATTTTAATCGGCGACCCCGGTGTCGGTAAAACCGCTATTGTTGAAGGGCTTGCTCAGCGTATGGCAAGTGGCGAAATTGCCGAAGTTTTACACAATAAACGCCTTGTTAATATTGACCTTGGTTCGCTTGTTGCCGGCACAAAATACCGCGGCGAGTTTGAACAAAGACTTAAAAATATTATCAGCGAAGTGGAAGAAGCAAAAAATGTTATTTTGTTTATTGACGAGTTCCACACTATCGTCGGTGCAGGCGCGGCGGAAGGCTCTATGGATGCTTCAAATATGTTAAAACCGGCTTTGGCAAGGGGTTCTTTTCAATGTATCGGTGCTACCACTTTTGATGAATATAGAAAATATGTGGAAGCAGACCCGGCTTTAGAAAGAAGATTTCAACCAATTACAACCGAACCTGCTTCTTTAAGTGAAACTATTGAAATTTTAAAAGGTTTAAAAAATAAATACGAACAACACCACGAAGTTGTTTTTACTGATGAGGCTTTAAAAGCAGCGGCAAATATCGCAGATAGATATATTACAGAGCGCGCTTTGCCAGATAAGGCTATTGACCTCTTAGATGAAGCAGGCTCAAGAGTGCGTTTAAAAAATTCCACCTTGCCGCCAAGTTTAAGAGAAAAGCAAAAAACCTTAAACGCTTTAAACGAAGAAAAAGAAGAAGCCTTAAATAAACAAAAATACGAGGCTGCTGAAAAAATAAAACAAAAAATTTCTAAACTTAGTGAAGAAATTGAAAAGGCAAAAGAAACTTTCTTTAAAAATAAAAAGAAAAAGCACCCGCAAGTTTCCGCCGAAGATATTGCTATTGTTGCTTCTAAATGGACGGGTATTCCCGTAACGCGTTTAACCCAAAGCCAGACCGATAAAATCTTGAATATGGAAGCATTCTTACACGAAAGAATTATCGGCCAGGATGAAGGCGTGCACGCAATTTCCCAGGCAATTAAAAGAAGCAGAACCGGTCTTTCTAACCCCAACAGACCTTTGGGCGGTTTTTTATTTTTAGGGCCGACCGGTGTGGGTAAAACCGAACTTGCCAAAACTTTGGCTTCTTTTCTTTTTGGCGATGAAGATGCAATGATAAGAATTGATATGTCTGAATATATGGAAAAATTTGCCGTTTCACGCTTAATCGGTGCGCCCCCGGGTTATGTGGGTTATGAAGAAGGCGGCCAACTGACCGAAGCCGTCAGACGCCGCCCTTACAGCGTGGTCGTTTTAGACGAATTTGAAAAAGCACACCCGGATATTTATAATATCCTTTTGCAAGTGCTTGATGAAGGCAGTTTGACCGATAATTTAGGCCATAAAGTTAATTTTAAAAATACTATAATTATTATGACTTCCAATGTCGGCGCGCGCGAAATTGTTAATAAAGGCAGCCGCCTTGGCTTTACCGCGCAAAATACTTTGCAGGAACAATATGCCGATATGAAAGTTGATGTTCTTGACCAAGTAAAAAGAACCTTTAACCCGGAGTTTATAAACAGAATTGACGAAATTATTGTTTTCCACCAATTAACCGAGGAAAATATGCGCAAAATTCTTGATATAAACTTAAAAGATATTGAAACAAAACTTGCCGCCCATAATTTAAAAATTAAATGGACGGCAGGCGTAAAAGATTTTTTAGTCAAAACCGGCTTTGACCCAAAATACGGCGCAAGACCGCTTTTAAGAACTATCAGGCGCGAACTTGAAGACCCTTTAGCCGAGTATATTTTGGAAAATCAACTTGGCGATAAAAACGAAGTTGTGGCCGATTTTGATAAAGAAAAAGATAAAATAGTTTTTAGTATTTCAAAACCCAAAAGTGCTAAAAAATAGGAGGAAGTAAAAAATGGCAGAAACAAATTTAGATAAGAAAAAAGCCCTTGAACTTGCTATCGGGCAGATTGAAAAATCTTTCGGCAAGGGCGCAATTTGCCGCCTGGGACAAGCGGCTACGCAAAAAATTGAGTGTATCCCCACGGGTGCGCTTTCCCTAGATTTAGCCCTTGGTATCGGCGGTATTCCGCGCGGCAGAGTTATTGAAATTTACGGCCCGGAAGCAGGCGGCAAAACAACTTTAAGTTTGCATATTGCAGCCCAAGCCCAAAAAGCAGGCGGAACGGTTGCTTTTATTGACGCTGAGCACGCTTTAGACCCGTCTTATGCAAAACTTATCGGCGTAAATATTGATGAATTATTTATCTCCCAACCAGATAGCGGCGAACAGGCTTTGGAAATTGCGGAAAAATTAGTCCGCTCCGGTGCAACGGATTTGATTATTATTGACTCTGTTGCGGCCCTTGTTCCCCAGGCTGAAATTGAAGGCGAAATGGGCGATGCCCATGTCGGTCTTCAAGCCCGCTTAATGAGCCAAGCTTTAAGAAAATTAACCAGCCTTCTTGCTAAAACAAAAACAAGTATTATCTTTATTAACCAACTCCGCCAAAAAATCGGGGTGATGTTTGGCAACCCGGAAACTACCCCGGGCGGTCTTGCTTTAAAGTTTTATTCTTCCGTTCGTTTGGAAGTTAGAAAAATTGAAAACCTTAAAACAGGCGAACATGTTATTGGCACTCGCGTCAGAGTAAAAGTTGTTAAAAATAAAGTAGCTCCGCCTTATAGACAAGCCGAGTTTACTATGCTCCACGGCGAAGGTATCTCTAAGGAAGCCTGCCTTATTTCTATGGGGGCTGATAATAATGTTATTGAAAAAAGCGGCAGCTGGTTTATTTATAATGGCGAAAAACTCGGTCAAGGTGCAGAAAATGCCCGCCAATATTTAAAAGATAACCCGGAAGTAGCAAACGAAATTGAGAATAAATTAAAAGAAATGTTCTTAAATACAGGCACGCTTCCGACCAAGGCTGATAAAAAAGCAAAAAAAGCAGCCTAAGAATATTCTTATTATATATAGGGCTTATGGCTGCGCGCTGTAAGCCCTATTTTTATAAAAAATGGAAATTGAAGATTTTTTAAATCACCTTTCTTTTGAAAGGCAATTATCTAAAAACACTATCCTTGCTTATGGCAGAGATACTAGGCAGTTTTTTGCCTATTGCGCGCAAAATAAAACAGAGCCGGTGCAGGCAACGCCGGAGTTTTTGGATAATTATATTTACCATTTAAAAGCCGAACTTATGCTTGCCCCTGCCAGCACCCAAAGAAAACTTGAAGCCCTAAAAGCTTATTATAAATTTTTGATGATTGAAGGTCTAATAAAAGAAGACCCTTCGCGTTTTTTAATTTCGGCCAGAACTATCCGCCACTTGCCAAAGCAATTAACAAAAGAGCAAATGGATAGGCTTTTAAGTTTTCCTGCCAAAACTTTTAGCGAAAAGAGGACCTTAGCCATTTTGCATTTACTTTATGCTAGCGGCATAAGAGTTAGCGAACTTATAAACTTGCGTATTGAAAATGTTAACCTTGAAGAAAGGTGGCTGCTAGCCTTTGGTAAAGGCAGAAAACAAAGATTTGTGCCTATTAATAAAGAAGCCTGCCGGGTTTTAAAAGATTATTTGGAACTTAGGCGTTTTCACTTTGCTAAAAAAAATACTTCTGATGAGTTCTTTTTAAACCGCGACGGCAAAAAAATGAGCCGTGTTATTGTTTGGAAAGACCTTGCCGAAATCGGCCGTTTAAGCGGTATTACAACCAAATTACACCCCCACCTTTTGCGCCACACTTTTGCAACACACCTGCTTAGTGGCGGGGCGGATTTACGCTCGCTTCAAGAAATGTTAGGCCATGAAAGCTTAAACACCACCCAAATTTATACCCATGTAAATACCCAAGATCTGAAGAGAAAGCATAAACTAGCACACCCAAGGGGCTAATGTGCTATAACAAAAAATATTTTTAAAAGCAATACTATTAAAAGTTTTTTCTTCCCCCCAAACTTTTTAACTGATAAAATATAAGTATAGAAGTAATGGAGGAAAAAATGAAAAAACTAACAAAAATCGCAACTTTAGTGTTATCCGTTTGCTTTGCCGGTCAGATTGCTTTTGCCGCTGGCTTTGGTTTATATGAGTTCAGCGCAAGAGGCAATGCTATGGGCGGTGCCGTTTTAGCAGGGGAAGCAGAACCTGCCTCTTTGGCACTTAACCCGGCCTTAATTACCCAATTACCCGGCAAACAGGTTCAATTATCCGCAACTCTTGTTACTGCAAAAATTGAAGATGTAGAATATGGCTCTGCCAAAACTGATACAGATAGAGAATGGTGGCCTTTGCCCGCTTTATATTATACCCAACAACTTGGGGAAAAATGGTGGCTTGGCTTGGGTGCTTTTACCCGCTTTGGTTTAAGTAATACTTATTCTGATAAAGGTTGGATGTTGCCAGAAACAGGAACACATAGTTTATACCATGTGGGCGTAGTAACCTATACCGTTCAACCGACAGTTGCTTACCAAGCAACAGATAAACTTTCCGTTGCTGCCGGTCTTGAAGTTCAATATTTAAACTTTACAGAAAAAGTAAACTTTGGGAACGTCGCACATTTAGATTTAGATGGGGATAGCGTTTCCTGGTCAGGTATGCTTGCTTTCTTCTATAATGCTAATGAAAAGGTTAACTTTGGTGGTAGTTTCCGTATGAGAAACGACCACAGCGTTAGAGGCCCGGTAAATTATGAAGAAAGCACTCTGCCTTCCTCTTTCGTTAAGGCAGGCGATTTCTGGGGCGATATTACCTTCCCCGCACAACTTGCTTTAGGTGCTTCTTATAAACCAACCGATAAATGGTTATTTGAATTTAACTGGACAAATATCTTCTGGAGCTGTTTTAGATCCATTGATATTTACTTTGATAATGTCCCCGGCGGTGGCGCAACCCCCGGTATGATGGGAACAGCACAAGGTAATATGAAAGAATATCAAGATGCTTACAGAATCGGTATCGGTGCTGAATATACTTTAAATGATAAAACCAAACTGCGCGGTAGCTTCATCTTTGATAAATCACCTATAAACGATAGATTTATGGATGTTATGCTTCCTGCTGATGATAGATATATTGTTGGTCTTGGTGCAGGTTTTGATTTAGGCAAAAATGTTCTTTTAGACCTCAGTTATAATATCTTATTTGTTCAAGGTTTAGACGGCGTTGCTGCAGATCAAACAACTCCCGTTGACTACAAAAGTTCTATCAGCCACTTGATGGGTATTTCAGTTAGATACACTTTCTAACCTAAAATTAAAACAGATTAAACCCCTGCTTTTTGCAGGGGTTTTTTATTTTCATTATTTATCGTCATTCCAGAAAGTCTTTGTCTGGAATCTATAACCCTTTGTCATTTAAAAATAGGAAGAGATGCTGAACAAAAACTTTTCAGCATGACGATATAACTATTGCAAATGGTATATTAAAATTTTTATTTTTCCTCTTGTAAATGAAAACATTTTATAATATTATATATCTATGAGAATCACTAAAATATCCCTTTTATTCCTTTTACTAACCTTGCCCGCTTTTTGCCAGCAAAGCGCAATTATTGTTGAAGGCCCTTATGGACCGGCGCAAAAACAATTATCCGGGCAGAAAGAATCTAAAAAAATTTCTGATATAAATAAAAAAATTGAAGAGCTTAAACAAGCCGCTAAAAATGAAGATTATAACTTTGTCAGAGAAACAGCCTTAAAACTGCTTTCCTCAGGTGCGCAAGATGCAAGAATTGAACGCCTGCTTGCTTTAAGTTATGAAAGAGAGGGCAATTGCAAAAATGCAATTTATTATGCTTCCCAAGCTATTGCGCGCCAACCGGCTGATGCCCAGGCCTATGCCGTGCGGGCAAGTTGCTATTATAAAAACAGCGATATTTTAAGGGCCGGTGAAGATATTGAAACCGCTTTAAATTTAAATCCTAATTATATCTATGCTAAAGACTTAAAAAATTTAATTGATAATTATGAAAACCAAATTGTAAAAAAGAAAATTCAGGCAAAAAATAAAAAGAAACTGCCCTCTTGGTTCTTGCCTTATTTGTTATGCGTGCTGGCCCTGCTTGGACTTTTGCTTTTTATGCATTTTAAAACCTTATATGCTTTAAAAGATAAAAAAGGAACAGCTTATAAAGGTATAAATATTAAGGAAAAATATAATTTTATCCGCCAAATAGGCGAGGGCGGTATGGGTAAAGTTTACGAGGCTTACGACACTATTTTAAAAAGAAAAGTAGCCGTTAAAAGAATAAAACCCGAACTTTTAAAAAACGAGCATATACGCGAACAATTTTTGGCAGAAGCACGCCTGGTTGCAATGCTGCGCCACCCTTGCATTGTTGAAATTTACACCGTTATTGAAACGGCAAACAGCCTTTATCTTGTTTTTGAATATGTTGACGGGCAAACCTTGGAAACCCGCCTTGATATTGATAATAATTTAACCTTAGAGCAGGCAAAGGATATTTTTTCTTCCGTCTGTAAAGGCCTTGCTTACGCACACAGCCAAGATATTGTGCATTGTGATTTAAAGCCCGGAAATATTATGATTTCCGATAGCGGTATAGCAAAAGTTATGGATTTTGGTGTAGCCAAAAAACTTGCCGGCGCAGATAAAAAAGAAGCAAAAAATTTGGCCGGAACGCCGGCCTATATGTCGCCGGAGCAACAACAGGGCATAATGTCAAAACAATCAGATATTTATTCTTTGGCTGTTTGCTTATATGAAACGCTTTGCGGGCAAGTGCCGTGGTCTATTGAAGGTTTTGATGTAGAAACAAAAAAAATTGTTCCGCTTTCAAAATTATTGCCTAATATCCCGCCCGCCGTTGATGCTTTAATTGAACGCTGCTTAAAAGAAGACCCAAGCGAAAGAGTGCAAAGCGTGGAAGAATTTTGGGAAAGATTATCAAAAGCATAAAATAAAAAATATTCTTTTTTTGTGCTAAAAATGCTATTCTTTATTTAAGGATTATTTTTGTTTGAGTAAGAAGTTTTTTTGGGAGATTTTGTTGTGCAAAAAACTTATGTATTAAAAGATAATAAAATTGTGGAAGATGAAAACATAAGCGCAAATGCTTGCGATGTTTTGCTTTTTGTGGACCCAACTTCCGCCGAGCAACAATATTTAATTAATGAATTAAAAATTGACGAGCACACCCTTGCTTCCGCAATGGACCCTGAAGAATTGCCCCGTGTTGAACAAGAACCCAACCACACCGCTTTGATTTTAAACAGACCGCGCAATTATTCCGGCAAGGACCAACTTGTTTTTAAAGTTGCTTCCATGGGTTTATTTATGTTTAAAGATAAACTTGTTATTGTTATGACGGAAGATATACCGCTGTTTATCGGCAAAAGATTTAATACTATATCCTCCACCCAAGATGTTTTCTTAAAAATTATTTACAATGCTATTGCCCATTATTTAGAACATTTGCGCGTTATCAATTTGATTTCCGAAGAAATTGAAAAGAAAATGACTGAATCGGTAGATAATAAATATTTGCTTAATTTGTTTAGTCTTGAAAAAAGTTTGGTTTATTATATCAGCGCAATTACAGCAAACGGCTTTGCTTTTGAAAAGTTAAGAAACTTCTCCGCCCGCCTTGGCTTTGATGAGGCAAGCAGAGAAACCCTTGATGATATTATAGTTGAAAATACCCAATCTCAAAAACAGGCGGAAATTTACTCCGACATTTTGGCCGGCCTTATGGATGCAAGAGCTTCTATTGTTAATAACAATTTAAACTTGCTTATCAAGCGTTTAAATAATATAACTATCGGTATTATGGTGCCGACTTTTGTTGTTAGCGCATTTTCTATGAACGTTAGAATACCGCTTGCCCAACATTACTATGCCTTTTGGATAGTTATGGCACTTGGCCTGCTTTCCGTTTGGGCTATGATTTCCATTTGGAAATACAAAAAGTGGTAAAATTTACAGATCGCAAAACCCCTGCTTTTTAGCAGGGGTTTTTTATAACAAAACACTTCACTAGAGATTTTTAAGATAGTTTAAAAGCTCGTCAAATAAACGAGAAATAAGAGCCTTAATATCTTGCAAAAGGGTTTCCTGCTTATTAGGATTTTTTGGCATTTTACACCAATCAATATCTGCCTTAGTTTCTCCGTAATATCTAACGGCTAAATGATTATTTACCAGTTCCTCTGATAAATCATAACCTTGATTTTGCCCCAAAACAATAACATCACAAAGGATGCGGAAATATTTATCCCTTTTACAATTTTTTAGAACAACAGGACCTTTAGATAAAATTTCTCCCGTAAGAGCTTGAGCTTGTTTTGCTTTTTTCTTTTCACAAGCATTTTGCGTTTTAATTTCAGGTGTATCAATGCCGTAAACACGAACGGAAACACCCCTGCAAAAAATATCTTGCGTGCAAGGCAAATTTACTTTAAAAGTATCTCCGTCATAAACGGAAACAACTTTTACATCGTCAAAATTTTCCGCATTAACAAGCGAAAAACAAAATAAGCCCACACAAAACAAAAAATATTTTTTAAACATAAATTAAAGAGTGTATCTTTCGTAAACCTTCAAATCAAAAACAGAAATGATAGATAAAAGATGATCAAAAATATCTGCCTGTATGCCTTCGTAAGAAACCCAGTTTGTATCACTAGAAAAGGCGTAAATTTCCAAGGGTAAACCCTCTGAAGTCGGCTCCAACTGGCGCACCATACATGTAAAATCTTGTGTAATTTTTTTGTTATGTTTTAAGTATTCCTGACAATAAGCCCTAAAGGTGCCGATATTAGTTAAGCGCCTGGTATTATAAATATTTTCGCGGTGTTCAACTTTTTGGTTATAATCGGCAAGTTCCTTTTCTTTTTTGGCAAGATAATCTTTTAAAAGGGAAATACTTTTTAATTTTTCAATTTCTTCAGAAGTTAAAAATTTTATTGAGTGGATATCTATGTTTATGGCTCTTTTTATTCTTCTGGCGCCGGATTCGCTCATCGCTCTCCAGTTGGTAAAGGAGTGCGAAACCAGGTCATAAGCAGGCACATTGACAATAGTATTATCCCAATTTTTAACTCTAACCGTGGCAAGCAAAATATCCACCACTTCGCCATCGGCGCCTTGGCCGGGAATAACTATCCAATCGCCAACACGCACAAGGTCGTTTAAAGAAAGTTGAAACCCGGATACAAGCCCTAAAATAGAATCTTTAAAAATTAAAAGTAAAATGGCAGATAAGGCTGTTAGCCCACCGAGTAAATAAACCGGTTCTTTATTAACAATAATAGACACCATTAAAATTATTGACACAAGCCAACAAACAACCTGAATTGCTTGCACAATACCCTTTACAGGCATTTTAAAAGAACGGGCATATTTATCCCCCACCACACTTAAACAAGCTGTTATAAGCAAAGTAAATTTTACTATTATAACTATATTAATAAGCCTTAAGAGAAAAGTTGTAAATTTTGGATAGGCTCCTGTTAAAATAAGCTCGCTTGCGCCAACTAAAAAACAAAGACCTATTGCAAAAAACAAATGGTCTAAAACTTTATGTTTGATAATTAAACTTATCCAACCTTTGCCAATAATCTGCCTGTTGCTTAAAATCTTTTCGGTAGTCCATTGTAAAGTGCGGGAAATATACTTTAAAAGAAAAATGATTAGTAATAGTATCGCCACACCTAAAATATATCTTGTAAAAACATTTTCAATAGACAAAAAACTTTTTAAAAATTCACCCGACATAACTTCTCCTTTTATGCTATTATATCTATATACATATTGTATAAATTATGGAGGACTTTTAAAAATGAAAAAAATTATTTTTAGCGCTCTTGCTCTTTTTTTAGTCGGACAAGTTTTTGCTTTAAATATTACTGACCCTTTCTATATGCCCAAAAAAGAAGGCTTTTTCTTAGATAGCACTTTGGCTTTTGAAAATAGTGGGCCTACAAGGGCTTATGGCATTAAAGAAACCTTTTATTATGGTATTATGGATAATTTGTCTTTAGGTGTTGATCTTGGTTGGGCCAAAATTAAAGATGGTGATAACGGCCTTCAAGACCCAAATATCTATGCAAGATATAGACTTATACACGAAGAAGACTCCCGCGATGGCTTAGTTGTTGACTTAAAAGGGTATATCAGCCCAAGCATTTTTAATTCCCCGGCTAATGGCAAAAAAGGTGTTGCAAAAGGTTCTACTAATTTTGGTTTTTCCGTATTAGGTGGCTCAAGAGAGTGGCTTGCTAACACGCTTTTATATTTGGAAGTTTCCTTACAAAGTATCGGTAGCACAGATTACACAAAATCAGGCACAATTATCGGTATTTCCGGTAATGGCAAATACTATTTGGACGACTTAAACTCCTTTGGTGCCGGAGTGTTTACCAAAATGTATTCCGGCTTTGGCAATAGTTATACAGGATATGGTATAAGACTTGATTATGCAAGAGTATTGCAAGATAACCTTGCTTTAGTGCCTTTCTGGTCCGCCGAAGCCCACAGCGATCATATACCTTCAGAAGTAAATTATGGTATTACTTTAAGATATACTTTCTAGTTTCTTAAAATAATTTGACAAAAGACCTTTGCGAAATAGCGCAAAGGTCTTTTTTTTAGTAAAATCTAAGTATATGAAGAAATTTTTATTTTTTGCCTTGATTTGTCTTACTTTAAATCTTAACGGCGCGCAAATTATGCGCGGACCTTATAGCCAAGATACAGAGCTTACAACTGCCGTAATACGCTTTTCTACCGATGTCCCTTCTAGCGCGTGGATAGAATACGGACCTAAAGGCAACTGCTCGCTAGTTATGGCAAACAGCCCAAAACAAAGAAACCATGTTATTACTTTGCACGGGCTTATTCCTAATACCCAATTTTGTTATAAAGTTTATGTGGAAAATAATAGAGGAACCGGCGTGCAAGAAGCACAAAACGGAACTTTCACAACTGCTTATAGCGCAGAAAGAAAAGAACTTAATTTTTTAGTTTTGGGTAATACCGCTGATCCAAACAATAATGCCGGACAAATAAAAAAACAACTCGCCCAAAGTATGCTTGAACATAAAGCAGATTTTTTAATTCACACAGGGAATATTGCAACAGACGGACTTTTAAGTAATGTTTACACAGACTTCTTTGAACCTTTTAAAGAAGTATTAAAGCAAACGCCTTATATGGCCGCCCTTGGACAAGATGAATATGGCGCACAAAGAACAAGCCAAGAAGGCAAAAACTTTTTAAGCTCTAATTATAAAGTAATAAATACTATGCCCTGGAGTAAAGGCACACCAAATTATTATTATTACGATAGTGCAAATGCCCGTATAATTGTGCTTGATACAAATAATTTATATGATGCAATTTTTGCGCCCAAACTTGATAAAGATAGCAACCAATATGCTTGGCTCAAAAATACTCTTGCCACAGCCGGAGCAGATAAATGGAAAATCGTTGTTTTGCATCACCCTGTTTACTCAAGCGGAGCAAGTGAAGATAGATTAAGCCAGCTTCTTGCCCCCTTATTTGAAACCTATAAAGTGCATTTAGTGTTGCAAGGCCATCAGGGAGCCTATGAAAGAACAAAGCCTATACGCTCGGCACAGGCTAGCAAAACCGGCCCGATTTATGTAACTATCGGCGGGGCGGGGCGTTCTTTTGAGCCTTCTTCATACGATAATGAGTGGTCTAGTAAATATTATGCAACCCCTCATTTTGCCCAAATAAAAATTGTAGATAGAAAACTTTCTTTAAGAATTTATACCCACGAAAATAAAAAAATTGATGCGTTGGATATTTATTTCTAAAAAATATTTTTTCTTTACAGAAGTGTTTTAAATTTGATATAATATATATGTTGTTAGAAATAATGACGATAAATAATTAGTTCTTTTAGAAATTAGTTTTATTTTATAAATTAAGCCCAGTTAGCGCAGCGCTTACTAAATAAAAGTTTCGTTCCCTTAGGGAACGCGCGCGAGTTGGGTTAAAACAAATTAAGTTCTTTAAAAGTTTATAGATTTTAGTAATAAATTAAGCCCAGTTGGCGCAGCGGTAGCGCGTTCCCTTGACATGGGAAAGGTCACAGGTTCAAATCCTGTACTGGGCATATTTTATTGGCATTTTTGCCGATAAAATATGTCCTTGTAGAAACAACAACTGCTTGTTGTTTCGTCAGGATTTGAAAGGCGGAGCGTTATGTGAGTTTTGCCTTAGGCAAAGGCGAACATCGCGAGCCCGGCCTGCAGAAAAATTTCGTCAGAAATTTTATCGGAAGGCAAATCCTTAAAACACATTTATTGGCAATTTTTGCCGATAAAATATGTCCTTGTAGAAACAACAACGGCTCTTCTTTAACTAATTTAATTTTCTAAACACTCCCAGTACGAAGACTTTCACAAAATATTTTAAAAATATTCTATTATTTAGGTATAAAAAAATCCCCGAGGTAAAAACCTTGGGGATTTTATTTTTTCTAAATCAAATTAGAAAATGGCTTTGATATATGCGCCAACTCTGTTGTTATCATATTCATAAGCATCAGACATATTGGAAGCGCGTTTTCTGAATTGATACCAAACACCGGCTGTTAACCAATCTTTTAATTGATAGTCAATTTCCGGGCGAATTGTGTAAACATCATCTTTGCGTTTGATATTAGAAACTTCTTTTTGATAAGCCAAATTATCATAGCCTAAATTTAAACCAAGAGTAAGTTTATTGATTTTTTGGGCCATATATAAATTGACACCTGTGGAAACGAAGTAGCGGTTATTGGTAAATAAAGTTTCTTCAAAGGTTCTTTCGCCACTTAAAGTGATTATGTTTCTGTTAGTGGGCTGCCAAGATAAAGAAACTTCATAACCGAACAAATCGGCATAATTATCATAACCGGCTAAATCGTGATCATAATTGCGGTAGTTATAGGTTGCTTTTGCAGTGCCTTTAACTTTGGAAGCGATTTGGCCTTCAACACCTAAAGCAACAATTCCGCCGTCGGAATTATTATCTTTATTTTTATCGTAATCAATATCAGTATAAGTATATTCGGCAAATAAACTTGTTTTGCTTGAAATATTGTAATAAGCACCAACACCAGCATTGATTCTGTTTCTGTTTAAACCTTTAAACTCATCTTTAAAATATCTGGTATAATCATCAGAAACTTTAAAACCTAAGCTAAACATTTTTTCTTTGCTGGTAATGAAACTTGCATAAGCATAGTTATTGATTCTTTTTGCTCTTTCGGTTTGTTCGGAGTTTGCGGGATCGGAAGTAAGCAAGAATCTATCGCCGATAGTGAAATTTTTATTAGAAATTTCAGCAATTGCTAAAGCATCCCAATAACCATTTTTGCTGTTATCTTCTGTATAAGCATTATATCCGCCGACAGCGCTAAAAAGGGCTTTCAAAGAAGAATTAGGAATTTTGCCTTCATATTTAGCACCAAGTCTGGTGGTGCTGATAAAAGAATCCTTTGTATCAGTGTTGGTTAAATAAATATTGTCATCATAGCGAACTTCTTCGGAGGCCATAAATTTAAGATCGCCGGCGTTTGCCAAAGCGGCAAAAACGCAAATAATACCGAGTAATGTTAATTTTTTCATTTTATACTTTAACCTCTATATTCCAGTAGGAGCAGAAGGACTTAATTGGCCTTCAAGATCTTGAATTGCTTGTTCAGAAACAATTTCGTTTACATAGTCCTCAGGTTCCGGGAAAGAAACTTCCACTATGGTTTCTGCAGCATCCGGATTTTGAACATCATTAATGTTTTGTTTGGTGTTTTCTTGCTTAGCTGTGGTAAGTTGAACCGGTGCGCGAACGACGGTATTTCTTTTAAGATCAATAACATAAGTTGCTGGTTTTTCAGATCTTAAGGTTTGACCGAGAACTCTAATACCGCTAAGATTATCACCGCTGATTAAAATATTGCCATCTTTATTTTGGCTCATTTTTACTCTTTTCCCTTTAGGAATGGTAAATAAGACCCCGTCATAATATACTTCTGCAACATCTTTTGTTGCAATATTAATAGTGGACCCTTTTTCGTATGTGGTTACTTGGCCTTCATGGGCAACTTTAACCTGGGCAAATGCTGGCACAGAAAACAAAACTATGGCAGCAAGTATTGCGATTTTTTTCATTTCTTTTCTCCTTGATATAATCTCAAATACTTTACACATCTAGTATTTTTTTCTTTAAATAAATTATACCATTTATAGATTTATTTTACAATTTTTTTTATCCTTATATTATACCGACGAGAAATTAAGATATTTTTGTAAGTTTAAAAAAGTATAAAAATAATATAAAATAGTTATATATTTTAAAATATATTTACAAGTTAAGGAGGAAATTATGTTAATAATACTTATTATCTTATTTTTAATTGCCGGAGGACTTAGCAGTATTTTTGTTGGTTCGGCTGTTAAAGGGTGGTATGTTTTCTTAAAAAAGCCATTTTTTGCACCACCGGCTTTGGTTTTTGTACCTGTATGGACGATATTATATATCCTGCTTGCTGTTTTTTATTGGCGGCTTGATAAAATTTATGACAAGAGCAACAATAAAAAGTTAATAGAAAAATTAAAAGGTATTTTTATTTTGCAAATGGTCCTAAATTTTATGTGGACGCCAGTTTTTTTCGGTTTAAGAAATATTGTTGGCGGATTAATTATTATTTTAGCGCTTGATTTGCTTGTTGTTTGGATAACTTGGCTTAGTTATAAAATTGATAAGAAATGTTTTTATATTTCTTTAATTTACCTTGTGTGGCTTTTATATGCAAGTGCATTAAACTTAGGTATTTTTATTTTGAATTAAAATAAATTTTTGTTATACTAAATATAGTAAGTTATTTGCTTACACAAAAATTTAATCTGTTTTTGGAACCTTGTTTTTAGAGCAAGGTGACATTGCCGAAAAGGCAATTCAAAGAGAGTCCAAAAGCAGTCGTATTTTAAATATGCCAAAAGGTATATTTAATTCTGCCGCCTTTATGGCGGCAGATACGGCTGTTGTATTTGAGGTACTCTCTTTGGCTCAAATATGACAGCCGTTTTTTTATTTGCGCTACTCTTATATCTTCCAAAAACAATTTTAAGGAAAAATAATATGCACGATTTAATCTATAAAATTATCAGCTATACCCAAGCTAAATATAGATGCACCTATAATAAATGGTATATCGGACTAACCGATAACCCAAAAGAAACAAGAAAAGAGTTTGAAAGTAAAAATAAAATTATTTGCACTTATTTTAAAACTTGGTCTTGTAAAAATAAAACCCAAGCAAGAAAAATATTAGAAGAATTTAAAGATTTTAATTTTATTATTTGTAAAAAAACACCAAAACCGCTTATTTTTATTTTTTTAAGTGTAGATAAGAAAAATTATAAAGCTTGGAAAGTCTTAAACGCCCCTATACCTAATACTTTCCTTACCTTAGATTAAAATAATAAAAAAAGATACTGAGCAAAAACATCTCAGTATGACGATTTTATTTTGCACCCCACCCCTTTTCTTTGAAAAAGGGTGGGGAATATAGGAGTTTTTTCAAGGATTTTGCAGTTCAAATTACGAATTAACAGAGCAAATAGATTTGCAAGTATTTTTGCCTTTTTTACTCCCGTTTGCTTGGTTCTTGGCGATATGGAGTGTCTGCAAAATTGAAATATTTTTTTGTTCTAACAAGCCGTCTATGTCCGAGTAAGAAAGCAAAGCCTTTACCTTTTAAAATTGCTTTCTTACGAGTTAGCGGCTTAGATAGAAAAATATAATTTTGCACGAGTTTGAGCCAAAACCAAGCAAACAAAAAATCTGACAAATAATGGGTTAAATAGAACAAATAAAATAATAGAAGAATATAAAATTTAGATACATTTAGATACAAAAAAACTCCCCAAGTTTTTGTTCTTGGGGAGTTTCTGTTAGCAAGAAATTTGCTACTCAATAATCTTTGTAACAACACCTGCGCCTACTGTTCTGCCACCTTCGCGGATAGCAAAGCGCACACCTTCTTCCATGGCTACAGGAGTTATTAAGGTTACTTCAATTTCGGCATTATCACCTGGCATAATCATGTCGCCTTTGAATTGTAATTCGCCGGTTACATCGGTGGTTCTGAAATAGAATTGCGGTTTATATCCAGGGGTTAAAGGTGTATGTCTGCCACCTTCATCTTTCTTCAAGATATAAACTTGACCTGTAAATTTCTTATGAGGAGTAATTGTTTTAGGAGCTGCTAAAACTTGTCCTCTTTCTACTTGGTTCTTGTCAATACCTCTAAGTAAGATACCAACATTATCGCCTGCAATACCTTCGTCAAGAAGTTTGCGGAACATTTCAATACCGGTGGCTACTGAGGTTAAGGTATCTCTAAAACCGATAATTTCAATAGGATCACCTACTTTAATCTTACCTCTTTCAATTCTACCGGTGGCAACTGTACCGCGACCGGTGATTGAGAAGACGTCTTCTACTGCCATTAAGAAAGGTTTATCTGTTTCTCTTTTCGGCTCAGGTATCCATGTATCTAAGGCTTCTAAGAGTTTCTTAATTGAAGGAACACCAAGTTCACTAGTATCGCCTTCAATTGCTTTTAAGGCGCTACCGCGGATAATCGGGGTTTCTCTGTCAAAACCATATTTTTCAAGTAAATCGCGGACTTCTTCTTCAACTAAGTCAAGCATATCTTTATCATCTACTAAATCTACTTTGTTTAAGAATACAACTAACTTCGGAACATTAACTTGTTTTGCGAGCAAAACGTGTTCTTTTGTTTGAGGCATTGCACCATCAACGGCGGAAACAACCAAGATTGCCCCGTCCATCTGGGCAGCACCGGTAATCATGTTCTTAATATAGTCTGCGTGGCCCGGGCAGTCAATGTGGGCATAGTGTCTTTTATCACTTTCATATTCAACGTGGGATACTGCAACGGTTACGATTTTGCTTGCGTCTCTAACAACACCGCCTTTTGCGATATCGCTATAGGCCATTTCTTTTGATTTACCTTCGCTTGCCAATACTTTGGTTAAAGCGGCGGTAAGGGTTGTCTTGCCGTGGTCAACGTGGCCGATTGTGCCAACATTAACGTGCGGTTTGCTTCTTGAAAACTTCTCTTTTGCCATAATTATTTATTTCTCCTTTAAATTACCTGCCCTTCCTTTTTGAAAGGGCAGGTTAAATTTTTATTTTGCTGCGGCGGCAGTTTTCTTTTCAATTACTGCTTTTGCAACGTTTGCGGGCACTTCTTCATAGTGGCTAGGTTCCATTGTAAAGGAAGCGCGGCCCTGAGAAAGAGAGCGAACGGTTGTCGCATAACCAAACATTTCGGCAAGGGGAACTTGCGCTTTAATATATTTGGCGTTTCCTCTTTCGCCCATTTCGCCAATTTTGGCGCGGCGGGAACTTAAATCGCCCATAATATCGCCCATATTGGCTTCCGGCGTAACGACTTCTACCTTCATAACAGGTTCCAAAAGAACGGGTGCTGCTTTCTTTGCACCTTCTTTAAGACCCATAGAGGCGGCAATTTTAAATGCCATTTCTGAAGAGTCAACTTCGTGGAAAGAGCCGTCGTATACAGCCACTTTGATATCTACCAACGGATAACCGGCTAAAGCACCGCTATCAAGGGCTTCTCTACAACCCTTTTCAACGGCAGGGATATATTCTCTAGGAATACGACCTTGGGTAATTTCGTTGACAAATTCAAAACCTTTGCCCGGAGCTTGAGGCTCTAAGCGCAAGAAGACGTGACCATATTGACCTTTACCGCCGGATTGACGAATAAATTTGCTTTCTTGTTCAACGGTTTTGGTAATGGTTTCGCGATAGGCAACTTGCGGTGCGCCGACATTAGCTTGAACATTAAATTCCCTTTTCATTCTATCTACGATGATATCCAAGTGAAGTTCACCCATACCGGAAATAATGGTTTGGTTGGTTTCTTCATCGGTTTTTACTCTGAAGGTTTGGTCTTCTTCGGCAAGTCTTGCTAAAGCATTAGACATTTTTTCAGAGTCATCTTTAGATTTAGGTTCAACGGCAATAGAAATAACCGGTTCAGGGAAAGAAATGCTTTCAAGCACGATAGGATGATCGGGCGAGCAGATGGTTTGACCGACGGAAGCATTTTTAAGTGCAACGGTTGCGGCAATATCACCGGCTCTGAGAGATTTAACTTCTTCTCTCTTATTTGCGTGCAAGCGCATAATACGACCAACGCGTTCTTGTGCATTTTTAGACGGGAAATAAATAGTATCGCCCGCGTCAAGTTTACCTGAATAAATGCGGAAGAATGAGAGCTTACCTACATAAGGATCTGTCTGTATTTTGAAGAGTAAAGCACAGAAAGGTTCTTTATCGCTATGCTTTCTGATTTCTTCGGCACCGGTATCAGGATTAATACCTTTGACGGGAGGAATATCCAAAGGTGAAGGCAAATAGTAGCAAACAGCATCAAGCAAGGGTTGCACACCTTTGTTTTTGTAAGAAGAACCGCAAACAACAGGGAAGAACTTACCAGTTAAGGTTCCTTTTCTGATTGCTTTGTGGATTTCTTCTTCGGTAAAATTGGTTTCGCCACCCAAGTATCTTTCCATAATAGCATCGTCAAAATCGGCGAGTTTTTCTATCATATGGGTTCTGACTTCTTGGGCTTCGGCTTTTAATTCTTCGGGGATTTCAACTTCGTTGAAGGTGGCTCCGTTGTGGTCGCCATCCCAGATGATTGCTTTCATCTTGATAACATCAACGACACCTTTAAAGTTGTCTTCTTCCCCAACAGGAATTTGGATAGGGCAGGCATTACCGCCGAGTTTATCAACGATAGATTTTGCTGCACGGCGGAAGTTTGCGCCGATTCTATCCATTTTGTTAATATAGGCAATTCTAGGGACATTATATTTATCCGCCTGACGCCAAACGGTTTCAGATTGAGGTTCAACGCCTTGCACGCCGTCAAAGCAACAAACTGCGCCGTCTAATACGCGCAAAGAGCGTTCCACTTCTGCGGTAAAGTCCACGTGTCCTGGAGTGTCAATAATGTTAAATTGGCAATCACGCCATTTGCAATAAACAGCAGCAGAAGTAATAGTGATACCTCTTTCTCTTTCCTGTTCCATCCAGTCAGTAACAGAAGCACCATCGTGGGTTTCCCCAATTTTGTGGGTTCTACCTGTATAATAAAGTATGCGTTCTGTTGTGGTGGTCTTACCAGCGTCAATGTGAGCGATAATACCGATATTTCTAATTTTGTCTAAAGGAAAAACTTGGTTATCAGCCATTTGTCAAACTCCTACCACTTAAAGTGAGCAAAAGCTCTGTTGGCTTCGGCCATTTTGTGTGTATCTTCGCGTTTCTTGAAAGCAGCGCCTTCTTTTTTGGAACCGAGGATAATTTCTTCAGCCAATTTTTCTGCCATAGGGCGACCTTTGCGGGCTTGGGCAGCACCCAAAAGCCAGCGCATAGCAACAGAAGTGCTTCTGATAGGTTTAACTTCTACAGGCACTTGATAGGTTGCACCACCGACGCGGCGAGCTTTGACTTCCAAAAGGGGTCTGACATTTTCAATACATTTATTGAATGTTTCCAAAGGATCGCTTTTGGTTTTTGTTTTAATAATATCCATAGCATCAAATAAAATTTTTTCTGCTGTGGATCTTTTTCCTTCAAAATTTATTTTGTTGATAAAGCGGGCTACCAAAACAGAATTATATTTGTAATCTGCGGGAGGTAAAGCGCGTTTATCTCTGGGTCTTAAACCTTTTCTTGGCATATTAAATTAATCTCCTTATTTACCTGCTTTAGGGCGTTTTACACCATAAAGGGAACGGCCCTGTTTTCTGTTTTCTACACCGCTGGCATCAAGGGCACCGCGGATAATGTGATAACGAACACCCGGCAAGTCTTTTACACGGCCGCCACGAACCAGCACAATGCTGTGTTCCTGTAAGTTATGGCCAACGCCAGGGATATAAGCGGTAACTTCCATTTTAGAAGTTAATTTAACACGGGCAACTTTCCTTAAAGCTGAGTTCGGCTTTTTAGGAGTTGTCGTATAGACACGGGTGCAGACCCCTCTTCTTTGAGGGCAGGATACTAAGGCCGGTGCTTTTGTTTTATATTCAGCCTTTGCTCTGCCGTGTTTAATCAATTGATTTACTGTAGGCATTTATTATTTTTTCTCCTCTTCTTTTTTACTTTGCTCTTCAAATTCTTGTGTAATTTGCTTCGCTGATATTCCGCTGCCTGCGGGAATTAAGTGGCCGACGATGACATTTTCTTTCAAACCTTCTAGTTTGTCCACTTGGCCTTTAATAGCTGCATCGGTTAAGACTTTTGTTGTCTCTTGGAAGCTGGCTGCTGAAATAAACGATTCTGAAGCAAGTGATGCTTTACTAATACCAAGTAAAATCGTTTCACAGAGTGCTTCTTTTTTGCCTGCAGCTTTAAGTTTGGCATTTTCCCTGTCAAAGACAGCTTTATTTAAGATTTCGCCTTTCAAGAAGGTAGAATCGCCTGCGTCTAATACACGGACATTGCCTAACATCTGGCGGACAATAACTTCAATATGTTTATCGTTAATTGTTACGCCCTGTAAGCGGTAAACTTCCTGTATTGCGTTAAGCAAGAATTCTTGCACTTCTTTTATACCTTTCACGCGCAGCACGTCGTGAGGGTCAATAGCGCCATCGGTAAGAGCTTCGCCCACGGCTACTTTATCGCCTTCATAGACGACCAAGTGCTTGCCTTGTGGGATGCTGTAATGCTCTTCTTTATTAATTTCATCATTCCTGAGGACTACCTCTATTAGCCCTTTTGGAGACGTTTCCAGCCTAATCACACCTGAAAATTCTGCGATAATAGCGGGGTTTTTGGGTCTGCGGGCTTCAAAAAGTTCCGCAATTCTGGGCAAACCGCCCGTAATATCCTTTGTGCCGCCGGCTTCTTTAGCAATTTTTGCTAAAACATCGCCTGCCTGCACTTCCTCACCAGATTCAACAAGCAAGATAGTGTCTATTGGTAAAGGATAAGTTAATTTATCTTTTTTACCTTCAATAACTACGCGGGGGTTCTTTCTGCCCACTTTGCTTGCGGTGATTTTGCGCTCAATAATACCGGTAACTTTATTGCGTTCTTCTTGCAAAGTTATACCTTCTTGAACATCAATTAACTTGATTGTCCCGTCGGTTTCTGCAATAACCGGGAGTGAGTGCGGATCCCATTCCGCCATCAAGGTATCTTTGGCAACTTTTTCTTTATCTTTAACTAAGATTTTTGCGCCATATTGAACCTTGTATTCTTTTATTATACCATTATCGGCCTCTACAAAGATAGAGCCGTTTCTGGAAATACAGACTTTATTATCAAATCTATCTGTGATAACTTTTAAATCTTTGAATGTTACTTTACCTGCCACTTCGGCAACGGCTTGACTGCGACTAAGAACACGAGATGCAGCACCACCGATGTGGAAAGTTCTAAGGGTTAACTGCGTGCCAGGTTCGCCGATTGATTGAGCTGCAATAATACCAACCGTGTCGCCCGGTCTAGCTAAATAACCTGTTGCCAAGTTTACGCCATAGCATTTTGCACAAATACCATGGTGTGCGTGGCAAGTTAATACGGAGCGCACGCGGACTTCGCTAACCTTATAATCTTTAACTTTTTTGCTTTGGGCAAGAGTAGTAACATCGCCTTTTTTGATGATAGTGATTTCTTGGTCGCCATCTTTAACAACAACATCTTCTAAAGCAGTGCGGCCGAGTATGCGTTCATCAAGAGGTTCTATTACTTCTTCGCCACTCATAAGAGATTTAAGAACGACGCCATCATCTGTTCCGCAATCGTCTTCGGTAACGACCAAGTTATGCCCCACATCAATTAAACGCCTTGTTAAATAACCGGCATCAGCTGTTTTCAAAGCGGTATCTGATAAACCTTTACGACCGCCGTGAGTAGAAATAAAATACTCCAAAACTGAAAGGCCTTCCCTAAAGTTTGCAGTAATTGGACTTTCAATAATTTCGCCTTGACCACCGGTAAGTTTCTTTTGAGGTTTTGCCATAAGACCTCTCATACCGGCCAGCTGGCGAACCTGCTGTCTGGAACCTCTTGCACCGGAATTAGCCATAAGGTAAACAGAGTTAAATTTCTGCTCGCCTTCTTTAACAGGTTGTTTTTCCACAGCGGACATCTCTTTAAAAAGTTCTTCGGCTACATCATCGGTAACCTTGGTCCAGATATCAATAACTTTATTGTATCTTTCGCCTTCGGTAATAATACCCTGTTGGGCTTGTTTTTGAATTGCTTTAACTTGTTTTTTGGCTTCAGCAACTCTTTTTTCTTTGGCTTGGGGAACAATCATATCGGCAATAGAAATAGATAAACCGGATTTTGTTGCATATTTATAACCGGTATCCATAATTCTATCTAAAAGTTGAACGGTTTCGTATTTGCCGTATTTAGGATTTTTATAGCAATCACTTACGAGTGTTGCAAGTTCCTTCTTGCCGATATCTTTGTTTATAAACTTCCACCCTTTAGGCAAAATTCTGTTAAATAAAATGCGTCCGACAGAGGTATAGTTTTTCCATTTGGAAACATCTTTACCTTCGTTTTCAACGCCGGTTACATCTTTAACTTTTATTTTTGCGTGTAAGGAAATTTTGCCATATTCAAGGGCAACAATAGCATCTTCGCTATCGGCAAAAACAGAACCTTCACCTTTATCGCCGTCTTTGATTTTGGTTAAAAAGTTAATACCCAAAACCATATCGTGCGAAGGGGCAGCAATAGGTCTGCCAGAGGCTGGGGATAAAATATTATTGGTAGCAAGCATTAAAGTTTTGGCTTCAATTTGTGCTTCCAAAGTTAAAGGAACGTGAACAGCCATCTGGTCGCCGTCGAAGTCTGCGTTAAAAGCAGCGCAGGTAAGCGGGTGCAGTTGTATGGCTTTACCTTCAATTAAAACCGGTTCAAAAGCCTGGATACCAAGTCTATGCAAGGTTGGAGCGCGGTTTAAAAGAACAGGATGGTTCTTGGTAACTTTTTCCAAAATATCCCAAATTTCTGGGCGCACTCTTTCAAGCATTTTCTTGGCAGCTTTTAAAGTAATGCCGTCCTTTTTCATAAGTTCGCCAATAATAAAAGGTTTAAATAATTCTAGAGCCATTAATTTTGGCAAACCGCATTGATGCAATTTTAAATTAGGACCCACAACGATAACTGAACGGCCGGAATAGTCCACCCTTTTACCTAACAGGTTTTGGCGGAATCTGCCGTGTTTACCTTTAATAACATCGGAAAGAGATTTTAAAGGTCTGCCGCCGGCACCGATAAAGAATTTCCCTCTTGCGCCGTTTTCAATTAAAGCATCAACGGCTTCTTGCAAAAGGCGTTTTTCATTGTAAATCATTACTTCGGGAGCTCTTAAACTTTCAATATGTTTTAAGCGGTTATTGCGGTTAATGATTCTTCTGTATAAATCGTTTAAGTCAGAAGCTGCAAAGCGGCCACCATCAAGTGGAACTAAAGGACGCAAATCCGGCGGAATAACCGGCAAGACATTCATAATCATCCATTCCGGTTTATTACCACTGGCTTTAAACTCTTCCATAGTTTTAATACGGCGGTTTAATTTTGTGCGTTCAAGTTCGCTTTGGGTATCTTTTAACTGGGCGTGTAATTGAGGAATTTCTTTATCAAAATCTAAAGTCCTCAAAAGTTCCTGGATAGCAGGAGCCCCAATGCCAACTTTTAAGCGTGCGCCGTGTTTCTTTCTTGCTTCGCGCACTTGGGCATCGGTTAAAAGATCTCCTTTCTTAAAATCTGTTCTGCCGGTAACGCTATCAATAGTATCTTCTAAAACCACATAGCTTGCATAATAAACAATGCGTTCCAAATCAGAGGTTTTCATATCCAAAAGAATACCGATTCTGGAAGGATTTTTTCTTAAAAACCAAACATGTGCCACAGGCACGGCAAGTTCAATATGGCCCATTCTTTCACGGCGGACTTTACTTTCGGTAATTTCCACGCCGCATCTATCACAACACATACCTTTAAATTTAACCCAGCGGTATTTACCGCAAGAGCATTCATAATCTCTTGTAGGGCCGAAAATGCGTTCGCAGAACAAGCCATCTCGCTCGGGTTTTAAAGTTCTGTAATTTATTGTTTCCGGTTTTTTAACTTCCCCGCTTGACCAGGAAAGAATTTGTTCTGGGCTGGCTATACCTAATTTTATAGCGTCAAAATCAAAAAAGTTGAGTTCGCCTAATTTCTTTGTTTTCTTAGTATTATTTGACAATTCTGACATTTTACTCTCTCTCCACTATTTAGCCTCTGCTTTGGCTTCTTTTTTAGAGTTTTCTTTTTTATCTGATTGCTTATGTTCTTTAAGCAATTCTACGCTTACACCTAAAGCCTGAAGTTCTTTTACAAGGACTTTGAATGATTCCGGAACGCCGGGTTGTGTAGGAAGTTCGCCTTTAACAATAGATTCATACATCTTTGTTCTGCCGACGAAATCATCTGATTTAACCGTTAAGAATTCCTGCAAGGTGTAAGTTGCGCCATAACCTTCTATAGCCCAGACTTCCATTTCACCAAATCTCTGACCGCCGAATTGCGCTTTACCGCCCAAAGGCTGTCTTGTAATTAAGCTATATGGTCCGGTGGAACGGCTGTGAACTTTATCTTCCACCAAGTGATTAAGTTTCATCATATACATATAGCCAATGGTTACTTTTTCTGCAAAAGGTTCACCTGTTCTGCCATCGTATAAAGTGATACGGCAGTAATCGTCCGGCAAATATTTCTCCGGCACGCCTTTTGCTCTTAAAGCATCTTTTGCTTTGCGCACTTGGGCAATAACTTCTTCTTCGCTAGGGCCATCAAAAACCGGGGTTGCGGTATGAATATTTAAGTGATGGGCAGCCCAACCTAAAGTGGTTTCAAAAAGCTGACCGACATTCATACGAGAAGGAATACCCAAAGGTGATAAGACTACATCAAGGGATGTGCCATCCGGTAAGAAAGGCATATCCTCTTCCGGTAAAACTTTGGCAACAATACCTTTGTTTCCGTGCCTACCAGACATTTTATCACCCACTTGAATTTTGCGTTTAGAAGCAATAAAAACTTTTACGGACTTATTAACCGTAACGGCAAGGCCATCGCCTTGATTGATTGTGCGAGCTCTTTCAAAATGTTCAAGAGCGCGTTTTTCAAGAGTTTTATAAAGAGTGTTAATTCTTTCTTCTTCTTTTTTAAGTTCGCTTGCTTTTTTGATATTTGCTTTTGCATAAGCAAGGGCTCTCTTCTTTTCTTCTTTTAAAGTGTTAAGAGCCAAAGTTTGTTCTTCTTCTAAAGCTTTGAGTTTTGCTTTTTCTTCTGCTTTAGTAAGCTTTTCTTTGCGGACAAAAACTCTTGTTCCGATAACTTTACCGGTTGTGCCGGGTGGAACCCTTAAAGAAGCATCGACAACATCATCTGCTTTTTTACCGAAGATTACTTTTAAAAGTCTTTCTTCAGGAGTAAGTTGTTGCTCGCCTTTAGGGGTAACTTTACCGACTAAGATATCACCAGGCCCGACAACGGTTGAAGGAATAATGATACCATCATTATCTAAATGGGCAAGAGCATCGGAACCGATATTGGGAATATCTCTTGTAATTTCTTCTGCACCGAGTTTTGTGTTTCTTGCATCAGTAGAAAACTCGTGCAAGTGAATAGAAGTTAAAACATCTTCTTTAACAAGACGACTTGAAATCAAAATAGCGTCTTCGTAGTTATAGCCTTCCCAGCTCATAAAGCCTACAAGGAGGTTTTTACCTAAAGATAAAATACCATCGCTCATAGAAGGCCCATCAACTAAAATTTGCCCTGCTTTTACATTATCGCCGGTTCTAACTAAAGGTTTATGGTTTACGCAAGTATCTTGGTTAGATCTTTTATATTTAACAAGTTCATAAATATCAAGCTTGCCGCCGTTAGTAGGCTCTATGGCAATTAAATCTGCACTTGCAAGCACAACTCTACCTGCTTGTTTTGCAACGATAGCAGAACCGGAATCTCTTGCAACGGCATCTTCAATACCGGTGCCGACTAAAGGAGCTTCCGTTGTAAGTAAAGGCACACCCTGGCGTTGCATGTTGCAACCCATCAAGGCGCGGTTTGCGTCGTCGTGTTCAAGGAAAGGTATTAAAGCGGCTGATACGCTGATAACTTGAAGTGGCGAAATATCCATATAGTCAACTTCGCTTGGATTAACAACAGGGTAGTCATCTTGCACACGGCAAGCAACTTGCTCGGAAGCAATTTTGCCATCTGTACCGACAGGGGCATTAGCCTGGGCTACCATATAATTATCTTCAATATCTGCGGTTAAATAATCTACTTTATCGGTTATTTTGCCGTTTTGGACTTTTCTAAAAGGTGATTCTAAAAGGCCGTATTTATTAACTCTTGAGTAGCAAGCAAGAGAGGTAATAAGACCAATGTTTGGACCTTCCGGTGTTTCAATAGGACATAAGCGGCCATAGTGTGTGTGGTGAACGTCGCGGACCTCAAAGCCGGCGCGTTTTCTGTTAAGACCACCGGGCCCTAAAGCTGATAAACGGCGTTTATGGGTTAACTCGGAAAGGGGGTTAATTTGGTCCATAAATTGTGAAAGTTGAGAAGTTCCAAAGAACTTTCTGATGATAGCTGCCACCGGTTGGGCATTAATTAAAGCACGCGGGGTGGGCTTCATTGTGGAAGTTTCTTTGTTCATTCTATCGCGGGCGGTTTTTGCCATTTGCAAAAGACCAACGCGGATTTGGTTTTCCAAAAGTTCGCCTATACCGCGAACACGCCTATTACCCAAGTGGTCAATATCGTCAAGTTTAAAATCAATAGTATTGCCATAAGTTTCGGCAATATATTCTTCGCCTGCGTTTAAAGCAAGTAAATATTGAACGGTTACGATAACATCTTCCGGTGCTAAAGTTCTGCGTTTGTCATTTGGAGTAATAAACTTTTTGAAAGTTGCTTTCTTTAAATTTTCAAAGAAAGGAGCAAATTTTTTGTTAATTTTAAAACGGCCTACAAAGCTTAAATCATATCTTCTGATATTATCAAAAATTAAACTTTGTAAAAATTGTTCGGCTTGTTCTTTAACGATAAAATCTTGCCCTCTCATTTTTTTGTAAATTTCAAACTGGGCTTCTTTAGCGGATTTGACTTCGTCTTTTTTGGCTTCCAAAGTGGCAAGAATTGCAGGGTTATCTTGTCTTGGAT
The DNA here is from genome assembly GCA_017417005.1 of Elusimicrobiaceae bacterium. Lineage (GTDB taxonomy): Bacteria > Elusimicrobiota > Elusimicrobia > Elusimicrobiales > Elusimicrobiaceae > Proelusimicrobium. The sequence continues at coordinate 31,384 of JAFQAA010000057.1, forward strand.
TGCCGGATAATACTTTAACTGATTTTATTTTGTGATCAATTAAAACTTTAAAGGTTTTATCGTCAATAGGAGTTGTGGCTTTTTCATCTAAGTTCCAAAGAATTTCACCAGTTTTTGTATCAATAATATCTTCTGCTGCATATCTGCCGACGATATTATCAATGTCTTGCAATTTTACGGGGATATCTTCGGTTTTATAAAAAGCTTGCAAAATTTCGGAATTGGTTTCTAGTCCGCAAGCTCTAAGAAAAGTGGTGGCAAGAACTTTTTTCTTTCTGTCAATTCTGACCCAAAGGATATTGGCAAGGTCAAATTGAAATTCAATCCAAGCACCTCTGTAAGGAATGATGCGTGCAACATAAAGTTTTTTACCCAAAGTTGATTGTGCTTTTTCTTCATCTTCTTCAAAAATAATACCGGGAGAGCGGTGCAACTGGCTGACAACTACGCGTTCGGCTCCGTTAAAAACGAAACAGCCAGCTTGCGTCATTAAAGGCAAATCACACAAGGTTATATCTTCTTCTTTTACTTCCTTAAGTGTGCCGTTTTTTTGTTTAATATAAAGTCTTACCCAGGCTTTTAAAGGTGCGCTATAAGTGCCATCTTGCATGGCGGCTTCCATAGGGCTGGTGTATTTAGGTGCACCAAGTTCATATCTAACAAACTCAAGTTTCATACTGCCGTCTGGAGCTTCTATCGGGAAGACATCTTCAAAGGCTGCTTGTAAACCCCTTAGTTCTCTTTTGGTCGGGGCAATATCTAATTGTAAAAAATCTATAAAAGACTGCTTTTGCATATCCAGTAAATCTGGTAAAGGCAGTTTTGTTTTAATTTTGCCGAAATTTAGTTGTTTCATTTTTCTTTGGGTCCCTGCTTACTTCAATATGCTTTTTAGAGCATATTATCCCCTGCCTACTAAAGAGGCAGGGGACAAATTTTATGGCTTTTATTTAAGTTCGATTGTAGCACCGGCTTCAGTTAATTTTTTCTTTAATTCTTCTGCTTCTGCTTTAGCTACATTTTCTTTTACTGCTTTAGGAGCGCCTTCTACTAAATCTTTAGCTTCTTTCAAACCTAAACCTGTAACTTCGCGAACTACTTTAATTACAGCGATTTTTTTAGCAGCATCAACAGCTGTTAAGACGACATTAAATTCAGTCTTTTCTTCAGCTGCGGCGGCACCGGCAGCAGGAGCTGCGGCAACGGCAACAGCAGGAGCTGCTGCTTTTACGCCGAATTTTTCTTCAACTGCTTTTACGAGCTCGGAAAGCTCAAGAACGCTCATTTCAGCAATAGCGTTAAGTATTTCATCTTTTGTTAATTTTGCCATTTTATTAATTTCCTTATTTTATTTGAGTAGCTGCCTTCTGCTTTGGCCGAGCCAAAGCCCGTGCATTTATCCCCTAGGGGACTACTACCGCTCTTGGGCGGGTTTGATTTGGTTTATTTCTTAGAGTCTTCAACGGCTTTAAGAACATAGGCCAAATCCCTGATAGGAGCTTGTAATACTTGTGCGCTTTGGGCAACAGCATTGTATAAAGCACCAGCAAATTTGCTGAGGTTTTCTTCTTTGCTGCCGATGGTTGCCAAAATTTTTATTTTGGCTTCATCATACCAAACGCCGTCGGTATAACCGGCTCTTATCTTAAAAGCCGCATTTTGCTTGGTAAAATCTGCCAAGCTTTTAGCTGACATTGCAACATCGCCGTCTTCTTTTAAAATTGCTACTGCTGTAGGCCCTTTTAAAAGATTTTCATCAACACCTTCAATACCGGCATTTTTCAAGGCATGGGTTAAGATTGCGTTTCTTTCAATTCTAAATTTGCATTTAGCATTGGAAAGAGACTCTCTTAAACCGGCAAGTTCTTTGAACTTTAAACCTTGATAAGCGGTAAAAAAGATACCAGCGGATTGCTTGATTTCACTAGCAAGACTCTGCGACCTTTCTTTTTTTTGTTCTTTCGTTAAGTTCATACTTTATTAACTTTTACTGCTTTTTATCAGGGATTTTTGCGAACTTCTTGCCGTCTTAAAAACGGAAAAAAGAACGGCTAAAAACCCTTACCTAAATTTTTACAATTCGGTATGGTTCTTAGTGTCCCGTGAAAATCTATAATTTTTACTACTAATATTTATTTTATCAAATTAAAGCCGCCTATTGCAACCCATGCAAATGTTCTATCCGCAGCTTTTAATAAATTATAACATTTTTTAGGGCTTTTTGTCTATTTTTAGGAAAATTTAACATTGAAGGAAATTACGAACAATATTTATCACACAAAAGCAAGTATTTCCTTATTAAAGAGCCTATTATGCCTATGTGCAACCAGGGAGAATTGCAAACTTGGCAAATTTCATTTATATCTTCATCTGCACTGCAATCGCCGGAATATTCGCAACAAGCTTGGCTAGTTGGATCTATTTGGCAGGGATTGGTAGGTTCTTCTTGAGGAATTGGATTATCCACAGGAACTTCTGGTTCTTGGGGCTCTTCGTTAATTACGGGCATTTCGGGAAAGCCAAACTCTTTACAAATATAATGACTTGAAGGTTGGCAAAAATACTTTTTTTCTTCATAGTTCACAGATAGTTCATATTCGCCATTATTGCGTCTTGCTAAGGCAAGAGGTTGCATTTGCCCGTAAACAACATAATCAAAGTGCTCCCCTTTAAAGCTATTGCCTGAGGCTTGATTACCGGTATCAAAATTTTTAAAAACCAAATTAAAGTTTTGGACTTTATCGGTATATTCATTGGAAGATAATTTATAGTTATCTTCACTTAAAGATATAGAAGATAAAACCTGAATAGCTTCTCGCGTTCTGGTTTTTTCCACAGCTCTAATATAACTTGGCACAGCAATAGCTGCCAGTATGCCAAGGAGTAAAACTACTACTAATATTTCTAGTAAGGTAAAGCCCTTTTTATCACAGACGAATTTAGATGTAAACATAATCTTAATTATACAAAAAAATAACTAAAAATACCTATTTAATAAAATTTTGCATTACCTTTTAGAAAGGACAAGTTATGTTTGCAACAGAAACTATTTTGCAAGCACCATTATCAATATCTTTACAGCAAAGTTGCTTTGTGTGGATATTTTTAGATATAAGAAATTTATTATTTCCGCTTGTTTTTTTAACCCAGGCAACCCACCCGGCTTTATTATCAGATACGCCATAGTTATAACCAGGAGCGGAAGGCAAACTAGTATTTAAACTTGAAATATTTTTTGCGTAAGAGCCTTTTGAGACAAGAGAAACCTGCTGTTCCCTTAATAAATTATCAAGTTGCGGTAAAATGCTTGCTTTTAATAAAATACCATCCCGCAAAGTTGTTCCCCCTTGTTTATTTTTGCCGGTTTGCGAAGAAGAACCCGCAAGTTTTAAGGCGCTAACATTAGAAAGAGATTTTTTATATTGTTTCATCGCAAACTGAACAACAAATATTAAAATAACAACTGATATAAGTATACCTATTATGGAAAAACCTTTTTTGTTCATAAGAATATCCTCCAAAAATCTTTTATAATATGATAGCAAAATGTTTAAAAAAATAAAACAGCCATCTTTTATAAAGACGGCTGTTTTACTTCGCAATAATTAAATTTTATCTATCTTCATTTAAGATATCTTGAGCAACAACATGTAAGATGTGTCCGTTTTCAGATTGATAAATTATTTTTGCTCTGCGATCTGCATAAGAAAAACTTAATGTCAATTGCTCAGGGTTAACACAATATGCACGAATATCTTTCATTATGGAAATATTTAAATTCTTTTTTGCATATTCCGCTATTTTTATGCCGACTTTTTGCTCCAACATTTGTTGATACATTATTCTGGACGATTTAAAATACTCCAGATACTCTTGTTTATCAGGACTATTTTTATATTGAGAAATATATCTATCATCATTTTCAATGGCCGTTTGTAAAGCTTTTTCCACAGACTTAACTATAATCTGATATTGTGCAGGTTGTTGTGAAATAGGTTTTTGTTGCTGCAAAGAAACTTTTTGTGCTTTTGTAAGTTCGGTTTTTAATGCTTTAAATTCTTTAGAAAAATTTTCTTGCAAATAATTTTTGGTTATTTGGGTATTGGAAACTACAGCCGTTTTTGCAAACAAACAAGTGCAAGCAGATAAACAAATTACGGCAAAAAAAATTTTTTTCATTTTATTACTCCTTTAATTCCTCTATAATTATATGTTAACTTACTTATAAACAAAATAAAAGAGAAAAAAGGCCTAACTGCAATTAGGTCTAAAGACCTATAAAAATTTCTTTTATAATTGCGCATATTATCCGTCGAATAATTTTGAGTATTGTGTCCGTCAACGCTAAGCATTTTTATAATGGGTCTATAATCCGTTTTTTAAATGCAAAACAGCCGCCCTTTTTAAAGACGGCTGTTTTTTCAATTTTTATTTTTTGGGCTTATCGCCGCCGCATCCGCATCCTGACATTTTCATACCCCCTATTTGCGACTTTTACAACAAAATAAGTATAAATATTTTTAAACTAAAATGCAAGATATTCACTTAATTAAAAACAAAAAGAAAGAAATAAAAACTCCGCAAATTAGCTATAAGCATTTTGTGTTTAAAGTTGGCACAACCGAAGAAATTCTAATTGTTTTTTAGTGGAGCAAATGTTTTACGAAAGTTTTTGAGATAATTTTAATTAGTTTTTTCTTTTTCACACCCCACCCTTTATCCCTCCCCTTTTCTTTGAAAAAGGGAGGGAAATATAAGAAAGTTTTGCAAGAATTTTGTGCCTTTTATCTACCCGTTTGCTTGGTTCTTGGCGATATGGAGTGTTTGCAAAATTGAAATATTTTTCTGATCTAACAAGCCGACTATGTTTGAGTAAGAAAGCAAAGTTTTTACCTTTTAATATTGATTTCTTACGAGTTAGCGGCTTAGATAGAAAAATATAATTTTGCACGAGTTTGAGCCAAAACCAAGAAAACAAAAAATCTGACAAACAATAAAACTAAAAAAGAACAGATAAAATAATAAAAGAATATAAAATAAAAAGCCCCTTAATGAAATAAGGGGTTGGGAATTTAAAAAGGGTAGCAATGAGACTGACATCGATCTACTCTGACAACACCGAATTGGGTGTTACTACCATCGACCCTGGTGAGCTTAACTGCCGTGTTCGGAATGGGAACGGGTGTGTCCTCACCGGAAAAAACATCAGTCTCATTCCTACCCCTTTATTTCGTTCTGAAAATGATGACTTCATTTTAGAACCGGGATCTTGCGACCCACTTTGGTAAGAATAAAATTTAGATTCGCTTTTCAATTAGAACCAAGCCACACAACTTACACCTTTGAGCGTAAGCGTATATTCTGGATTAAAGAATACGGCCAAGCCTCACGACCTATTAGTAAAGATTAGCTAAACATATTACTATGCTTACACATTCTTCCTATCAACCCGGTAGTCTTCCGGGGGTCTTATGGGACATAAAGTCCAGGGAAACCTTATCTTGAGGCGGGTTTCGTGCTTATATGCTTTCAGCACTTATCCCTACCGAACACCGCTAATCAGCTATGCCGTTGGCACGACAACTGAGATACAGGAGGTTCGTTCATCCAGGCCCTCTCGTACTATGGACAACTCCTCTCAAGTTTCCTACGCACACAACAGATAGAGACCGTACTGTCTCACGACGTACTGAACCCAGCTCA
>JAFQAA010000058.1 GCA_017417005.1 Elusimicrobiaceae bacterium
AGTTGTTATTTTTGCTTTTTCAACAGGTTCACCTGTTTTGGCATTTAAGGCATAAAATTGAGCGTAGGAGCCTTTATTTTCTAGTTGATAAAGGTTATTTGTTGTATTATAGGAGGTTTGAATAAGGGCTAAATCGCTAGCGTTTATAATAGCAGAAAATAAATTTTCGTCAAAATAATCTTTTTTTACTGAAGCATCGGTAAAAATTATATAATAAAAACCTTCTTCAAGTGCCGGTAGATTAGTTTTAGAATCTAATTTTTGATATTTTTTTGTATAAGCCGGTTTAAAAGAGAAAGTTTTAACAGGGTTGGTTTGTTTTAAAGTTTCTCTTAATTTATTATCAATATAATAGCCGTTTTTATATAAATTTTGTGCATCTAACTTATAAATATAGCCGTTAATTGTGTGTATATTTGCAACTTTATAAGGCAAAGGGTATTCTTTATTGGGGGCAATATCTTGAGGTAAGTTTTGGGTTGTATAAAAAAGAGGTCTTGTTATATTTTCCTGTTCGTATTTACAACTTTGGGTAAAGTAGTTTTTTGGTGTATTTAAGCACACATTTAATCTTTCATAGGCCAAAAATTCTTCATTGTTTTCAACTAGAATTTGCGCGCTTTTTAAAAGGGCGTTTGCTTTTGCAAGGGGATATTCCGCTTTGAATAGATAAGGTTTTACTTCGGCAATTTGGCAAGTGTTGCCGTATCCTGAAATATAGTCAAGACATTTTGCCATTTCTGTTTTATTATCTTTGTTTTCAAAAAGCATAATTCTTTTAATTTTATAGAGTTCTCTTACGGCATTTCTTGAAGAACCTTCAAGTTTATAACTTTCTTCAAGTAATTGTTCGTAAGGTAAAATATTTTGTGCGTGCCATTCTTCTAACAGATAATCATATAAAGTTGGGGTAAGATCATCGTTAATATTTGAGTAGTGGTTTAAGGTTAAATAAGGAGATGCTGCCTTGGCTTGTATAAGGATAAACTCTTTTCTCATATCCCAAAGTTTTTGGTAAATATTTTTTATTTCTCTTTCTTTTTGCCCGGCAGTCCATTTTGTCGGATTATCCTTGCTTTCAACTAAATCAGGGCTTTGATAAGTGTAAAGAGTTCTATTTAATAATTGTGCTTGTAATAAATAATATTCTGCCTTAACGATATTATCTTTTGGAAGGGGAAAAGAGTATATTGTTTCAAGCGCTTTATCATATTTATATAGATAATTATAGGCTAAAATTGTTTTTAGTTGGGCTGCATATTTTTCTTGTGTTTTTTTAGATTTTAAAAAAGGTTCATATTCTGTTATGGCTTGTTTATATAAACCTTCGCTAAAAGCTTTTTCTGCCTTATCAAAAGTGCTTTGAGCATTTGTAAAAATGGCGCAACAAAGCACACTTAAAACTAAGAGTAAGTGTTTTTTCATAAAAATTCTCCTTTATATCACTGAATGTTACATTTCCGTAGGTGCGCTAACACCGATAAGTTCAAGCCCTTTTGCGATTCTTTCCTTAACAAGCTGACAGGTAAAAAGGCGTGAAGCGCTTAAACGCGGGTTATCTTTATCAATAACTCGGCAAGCATCATAAAAAGAGTGATAAAGCCCTGCAAGTTCCGTTAAATAAGTTGTTAAATGGTGCGGGCTTAAATCTTTTATACAAGTAAGCAAAACTTTTTTGAACCACAGCATTTTGCTTAAAAGGGCTCTTTCCTGGGGGGCAAGATTTTCAAAATTTGTTATGTTAGTGGGTTCAATACCGGCTTCTTGGGCTGTTTTAAAAATGGAACACACCCTTGCGTGTACATATTGAACATAGAAAACAGGGTTTTCGTTAGTGCGCTTTTTTGCTAAACTTAAATCAAAGTTTAAGTGAGCATTTGGCGTTCTGCTGGCAAAAAAGAAGCGGCAGGCATCTCTTCCCACATCTTCGGTTAACTCTCTTAAAGTTATAAAGGTTCCGGCTCTTTTTGACATTTTAACTTTTTCGCCATTTTCAATAAGATGCACCAGTTGGTGAATAATAGCAATAAAACTATCTTCGCTTTTGCCTAGGTGCTTTATGGCGGCTTTCATACGCGGAACATAGCCGTGATGGTCTGCCCCTAAAATATCAATAAGATTTGTATAACCTCTATCAAATTTATTTTTGTGGTAGGCAATATCGGCTAAAAAATAAGTCGGTCTGCCATCAGCACGGACCAAAACTCTATCCTTATCATCAGCATCTTTAGTTGTGCCAAACCACAAAGCTCCGTCTTTTTCATAAACAAGGCCGTTTGCTTTTAAATAATCTAAAGTTTTATTTATAGCGTTTTCTTTATGTAAAACACTTTCCCTAAACCAAGTGGTAAATTCCACCCCGAAGTTTTTCATATCTTCCTGTTGGGTTTTTATAAGTTCTTCCATAGCAAAACGCCCGTATTCTTCAAG
>JAFQAA010000007.1 GCA_017417005.1 Elusimicrobiaceae bacterium
AATTACTCCAGGGTTGCTTTCTCTTAAATAACCAAGCATAACATTGCCGCCTTTTAAGATAAGTTCTCCGCCTTTTTCAACGCCTTCAATTTTCTTTATTTTACATTCCATACCTGGCAAAAGTCTGCCGACAGAACCGCGTTTAAAATAAAGTTGGGTATCAACAGCTATTAAGGGTGAACATTCCGTTGCGCCGTAGCCTTCCACAAGTCTTACTCCCATTTTTTCTGAGCAGAGTTTAAAAGTTTCATCTTTAAGTTTTTCTCCGCCTACCCCTGCATAACGCAAAGTATAAAAATCAAACGGGTGGGCATTTTTACAATAGGCATTAAAGAAAGTATCCGTGCCAAAAGCAATAGTTGCATTTCTATCGTAAACAAGTTCCGGTATCACTTTATAGTGTAAAGGAGTGGGATAAAGGAAAGTTGATGCCCCCATAAGTAAAGGTGCAATAGTGCCGATACCTAAGCCAAAACTATGGAACATCGGTAAAGCATTAAAGAATCTATCCCTAAAGTCAAGATATAAAGACCCGTTTAACTGATAGTGGTTTATGTTTAAGTTTCTGTGGCTTAACACAACGCCTTTTGGGGTTCCTTCAGAACCGCTGGTGTATAAGATAACAGCGGGGGAATCTGCCGTTTGATTTTTTGTGTATCTGTCGTGAAAGAAATTAGGAGCAAAACTTTTTCCTAAAGCGCAAAGTTTATCTAAAACAGATATTTTTGCATTAATATCTTCTAAGTAAACAATTTTAATTTTTTCTTCTTCTAAAGCCTCAATTATAGGGCTAAGTTCCATTTTTTCTATGAAAGCTTTAGAAGTAATAACCTTTTTAATTTTTGCTGCTCTTATGGCAGAAATAATGTTCTTTTTACCGGAGGTAAAGTTTATCATTGCCACTACTCTGCCGTAAGCAAAAAGACCAAAAATACTAAAAACCGTTACATTGAGGTTTGGCAACATTACGCCCACATATTCACCTTCTTTGGTAAATTTAGCAAATTGTTTACCAAGCAAGAAAGAAGCTGTAATCAAAGTGCGGTAGGTTGCCGGTTTGCGCGTGGCATCTTCTAAGGCGCGGGATTTTCTTCTTGCAAGTTTGGAACCTTCAAGCATAGCCTCAAACAAGGTGCAATCGGTATCAAAACTATTTATGCGCATCTCATTTAGTAAATCAAAAATTTTATCTTCGGCTTCGCCGTACCTGCGGGAATCTTGTTCATGTTTGTTTTTATCTAAATCCCAAGAGCGCGGTGGCCACACGGAAACAATAAAGTGTAAATGCGGGCGGTGGCGCAGTTTGCGGCCAAAATAAGAAAATCTGCTATATTGGGTATTTTGTATATAGATAGGCAAAATTTGCGCGCCGGAGCGTTCTGCAAGCATAGCTGGACCTTTATAAATTTTCATAATACCGCCACTGATATTCATTCTGCCTTCAGGGAAAAGCACAATTTTTTTGCCTTTTTTAAGTTCATTTAAAATACTTTTAAGGGCCATAGGGTTTGTATTATCAACCGGCATATGATTTACAAATTTAAGTGCCTGGCGCACCCAAAAGCGTTTTGCAATATTACTATCAACTAAGAAAATTACATCTTTTGGCAAGTAAGTAGCCAAAATTAAAGGATCTAAGAAAGAGTTATTGTTTGCAATAATTAAGGTTGCCCCTTTTGCTTTTTTAAAATTTTCTTTACCTTTAATTTTGATATTATAAAATAGGTTTAAATAGGTGTAAACTAAAGAGCGGGCCATTCTTTCAGGGTGGTGTATCCACAAAGCGCCAAGCAAGATTGTTAGACCTAGGGCAACCATAAGGCAAGCTTTAAACAGAGTTATACCTAATACCCATAAAATTATTACACTTGCAAGAGCAAGTATTCCTATAAATATTAAATTTTTGCTACAAAATAAATTTGTTAAATTTTTCATATATTTTATCCTTTTATTTAATTTTTTCTTTTGTCTTTAAGAGTGGGCGCGGGTCTTTATTTAAAGTTAGGCCGTCAATGAAAGCCGTAAAAGCAACTTTAAAAATTTTTAACGCTTCCTTTAAATCTAACTTTCCTTTAATTGCATCCACATTAAAACCCCTGCAGAAACACCATATCGCATAACTTATATCTTCCGTATTTACCGGTTTTAAAAAGCCATTTTTAACGCCGTAATTTAAAATAACAACAATATGTTCCACCCACCATTCTTTATTGACTTTGTTTAGAATATCACTTATAAACATATAGTCGCTAAAGTTATTTTTTACTTCGTAGGTTTTTATTAGAACATTAGTTGCTATATTTATTATATACTGGTGATAGTTATGTTTCTCGTCGTAAGGTGTTAAGATGCTTTGGCGCATTTCCTTAACGATTTTTTGGGAAATTATGTGTAAAACCTCATCAATATTTTTAAATCGGTTATAAAAAACGCGGTTGGTGATATTAAGTTCTTTTAATACAGATCTAACACTAATACCACTTGATCCTTCCTTATAGACCATCTTGCCTACACAAGTTATAATATCTTGCGAAATTTTGTCTTGCAATTTAGTCCCTTGGGAATAAGACATATTAAGGTTTTATCTCCTTTTAATTTTTAGCCAGCACACCTTGTGCTACATAAATAAATTATACCAGTTGTAAAAATAAATGTCAAAAGATAAAGGTCTGTTTTTTAAATAACTAATAAACTGATATAATTAGGTTATAGTTTAAAATTATCCTTATTATTAGGAGAAATAAAATATGTTATCCCTATTTAAAACTTTTTTTAAGCGTTCTTTTTTTGCTTTATTTTGCACTCAATATTTAGGTTCTTTTAATGATAATTTCTTTCGCACGGCTATGGCAACTTTTATTACTTATAAAATCACAACTATTTCTGCAGGAAATAAATCTGTAATAGTATCTTTGGCGGTTGCTTTATTTATGCTGCCCTATTTCCTTTTTTCTGCAATGGCGGGTGAACTTGCCGATAAATTTAGTAAAGATAAACTAATTAAAGCAACAAAGATTTTAGAAGTTATTATTGCCTTGCTTGCGGGGTTTGGTTTTTTTACAACAAATGTGCCTTTGCTTTTATTTGTTCTTTTTTTAATGGGCACACAATCAAGTTTTTTTGGGCCTGCAAAATATAGTATTTTACCCGATATTTTAGATAAGAAACAACTTATTGCCGGCAACGGCCTTATTGAAGCTGGAACTTATGCTTCAATTTTGCAAGGCACAATTTTTGGCGGAATTATTATTACTTTTAATGAAATGCTTTTGCCGGGTATTATTTTGGCTGTTGCCGTTTTGGGTTTTTTTGTTAGTTTATTTATACCTTATCAAAAACCGGCTAATGCCAAATTAAAAGTTGATAAAAACTTTCTTAGAAGCACTTGGAAAAATATGGCCTTTGCCAAAGAAAACCACGATATATTTTTATGTATTTTAGGTATTTCTTGGTTTTGGATGCTGGGCACAGCTTTAATTACGCAAATGCCCTCGTTGGCCCATAATATTTTAAATGGAACGCCAGGTTTGTTTACTTTTCTTTTAACGCTATTTTCTTGTGGTATTGGGCTTGGTTCGCTTTTATGTCAGTTTTTAGTTAAAGGGGAAATTACCAGCAAATATGTGCCTGTAAGTGCGCTTTTGATGACTTTGTTTTTGGTAGATCTTTCTTTTGCGACAAGCGCATACACTCCAACGCTTGAAATGATAGATTATAAAGCCTTTTTAAGCACCTTTGGCGGCAAACGCATTACGCTAGATTTGCTTGGCTTTGCCGTGTGTGGCGGACTTTATATTGTGCCTTTAAATGCTATGCTTCAGTTTTTGGCAAGTGAAAAAACCCGCTCACGCGTGATTGCTACAAATAATATTATAAACTCTTTATTTATGGTGCTTGGTAGTGGGGCTTGCGCTTTACTGCTTGGTTTAAATTGGACTATACCGGCAGTTTTTGGCGTAGTTGCTTTTGTTAATGCGCTTGTAGCAATTTATATTTGTTTACTTTTGCCACATCACATTATCCGTATGCTTATGACGCGTATTTTAAATTTTATTTACGGCGTTAAAGTAAACGGACTTGAAAATTTTAAAAATTTAAAAGGCAATACTTTAATTATTGCAAATCACACTTCATTTTTAGATGCTGTTTTATTATGGGTCTATATTCCAGGTAGTTTGCACTTTGCTATTGATACCCATGTAAGCCAAAAATGGTGGGTAAGACCTTTTTTACACTTGGTAAAATATTTTCCCATAGATCCAACAAACCCGATGGCCGTTAAATCTATTATTGAAGAAGTTAAAGGCGGAAAAAAAGTGGTAATTTTCCCTGAAGGCAGAATAACAACAACCGGTGCTTTAATGAAAATTTATCCGGGCCCAGCTATGATAGCAGATAAAAGTAATGCCCAACTTTTGCCTATTTATTTAGAGGGCAGCCAATATTCCTTATTTTCGCGTTTTGGCACGCAACTTAAAACGCGCCCGCAAAGCAAAATTACCATAACAATTTTGCCACCGAAAACTTTAAAAATTGACCCAAGTATAAAAGGCAAAACGCGCCGTTTGGCAACTTCAAGGGCACTTTATGACCTTATGGCTAATATGAAATATGAGGCGGGCAATATCCACGAAACTTTGGTTGATAGCCTTTTAGATGCCTATGAACTTGTCGGAAGAAAAAGAAGACTTATAAATGATGTGAATTTTAAACCGCTTACTTTTGGGCAATTTTTGACGGCTGTTTTTATCTTAGGCAAAAAGATTGCAAAATATCAAAAATCAGGTAGTAAGGCCGGGCTTTTAATGCCAACAATGTCGGCAAGTGTTGTTGCTTTTTTTGGTATGAGGGCTTTTAATATTACGCCTTGTATGCTTAACTTTTCCGTAGGTGTAAAAAATATGCTTGCCTGTGCGGCGGCGGCAAAAATAAAAAATATATATACTTCAAAAGTGTTTTTGGAGCAGGCCGGTCTTCTTGAAACAGCAAAAGCCCTTAAACAAGCAGGGCTAAAGTTGATTTATTTGGAAGACCTTAAAAAACAAATTACATTTTTAGATAAAGTTATTGGTTTTATTGCTTCTTATTTTCCGCATAGATATTACAAAAAAATAAGGGGTAAAGTCATTTCAAAAGATCCTGCCGTGATTTTGTTTACTTCCGGCAGCGAAGGCACGCCAAAAGGCGTTGTTTTAAGCCACGAGAATATTCAGGCAAATTGTCTTCAACTTAAAAGTGTGCTTGATTTTGGTTTAAGAGATAGAGTTTTTAATGCTATGCCGATTTTCCATTCTTTTGGTTTAACCGTTGGCACGCTTTTGCCGCTTTTGAGCGGAGTTGAAGTGTTTTTCTATCCTTCGCCTTTACATTATAGAATTGTGCCGGAACTTATTTACGATAGAAATGCTACTATCATTTTTGGCACGGATACTTTTTTTAACGGATATGCCAAAATGGCGCATCCTTATGATTTTTATTCTGTTCGTTTGGCGGTTGTAGGGGCAGAAAAATTAAAAGAAGAAACTATCCGCAAATATTATGACCAATTTGGTTTGCGTATTATGGAAGGTTACGGCGCTACGGAAACTTCCCCTGTTTTGGCGGTTAATACTTCTATGTTTTTTAAACGCGGCTCTGTCGGCAGGCTTTTGCCGGGTATTGAATATAAACTTGAAAAAATACCCGGCGTTGAAGAGGGGGGTAAACTCCTTGTTAAAGGCGGCAATATTATGGCTGGCTATTTGCGCGATACTAAACCAGGGGTTTTAGAGGCCCCTAAAGAGGGCTGGTATGATACGGGCGATATTGTGCGTATTGATGAAGATGGTTTTGTTTTTATCCTTGGTCGCGCAAAACGCTTTGCCAAAATAGCCGGCGAAATGATTTCCCTAACAGCAGTAGAAAGCGAACTTAACGCCCTTTGGCCGGATAAGATGAATGCAGTGGTAAATATTCCTGATGAAAGAAAAGGCGAGCAACTTATTTTGTTTACCACTAATAAAGATGCCAAACGCAGTGATATTGTTGCAGATTTTAAAGTTAGTGGTCTTAGCGAACTTGCCGTTCCTAAAAAAATTATTATTACCGAAGAAATACCCTTAATGGGAACAGGCAAAATAGATTATGTCAAACTTAAAAAAATAGCAACAGGAAAGTAAATGAAAAATATTAAAAAAATTTTAGTAATTGTTTTTATTTTAATTTGTGTTTATTTTGGGATATTATATTTTTTCCAAAATAGTTTTTTGTTTTATCCAAGCAAAAAGTATATTGCGCCACAGCAAGCAGGCTTTGCGCAGTTTAAAGAAGTTAACTTAAAGGCTTCTGATGGAAGCATAATTAGAACTTGGTATTTTGAAGGAGATAAAACAAAACCTGCTATTTTATTTTTACACGGAAATGCCGGGCAAATTGCCACTTTTGCACCGGCTTTAATGCCTCTTGTAAAAAATGATTATGGCGTGCTTGCTATGGAATATAGAAGTTTTGCCGGGGTTCCCGGTAAAATACGCCAAAAAGTAATTTTTGATGATGGAGCAACTGCTTTTGATTTTTTAAAAGAGCAGGGTTATCCAAAAATTGTTGTTTACGGCTATTCTTTTGGGGCGGCTTTTTCTTCCGGTGTGATTTCTTTAAGGCCGGCTGATGCTTTGATTTTGACTTCGCCTTTTTACTCGCTTAAAAGTTTAGTTAAGGAAAAGCCCGTTCCCTTTGCAAGTTATATATTAAAGGATGAATACCCTTCTTATAAATTTGTTGAAAAATTTAATAAACCTTTACTTATTATTCACGGGAAAAAAGACAAACTTATTCCGCCACACCACGCACAAAATTTGTTTGATATCGCAACTTCCGATAAAAAAGAACTTTATTTTTTAGAAGGGCAAAATCATAATCAAACTTATTTTGATGGACCTAATATGCCTTATATTTTAGATTTTTTGAAACGTTTAGAGGCCAAAAATGAAAAATAAAAGTGAACAAGCAAAAGAACTTTTTTTAAACGGATATAATTGCGCGCAAGCAGTTTTTTGCACCTTTGCAAAAGACCTTGGTATTGATAAGGAGACAGCTTTAAAGCTTTCTGCCTGTTTTGGGGGCGGGCTTGGCCGTCAAAGAGAAGTCTGCGGGGCGGTTAGTGCAATGTGTATGGCTTTATCTTTAAAATATGCCCCTAAAGACCCAACAAATCACGCAGAAAAAGCAAGATTTTACACCCGCGTGCAAGAAATTTGCCAAGAATTTAAGAAAGAAAACGGCTCAATTATTTGTCGTGAACTTTTGGGGTTGCCAAGCGGTTCTGATTGCCCTATTCCACAAGAAAGAACAGCCCAATATTATGCCAAAAGGCCTTGCGCTGATAAAGTTAAAAATGCCGCTGAAATTTTAGAAAAATATTTACAAGAAAATAAGATTATATAGATAAAATTTGTTCATCTTTTAATAGTGTGATTTTATCACCAAAAAATTTTTTATATTTTTTGGTAAATTCTGTATGAATTGGAATAATTTGTTTTGGGTTTATACCTTGAACTATTCTTTGTAAAGTTTTAATATCAGCATGTCCGGAAGTGTGAATTTGTTTTATTTTTAAATTGTATTTTTTTGCAATTTTAATAAAAATATTATCTTCCGTAAGATAACCTTGCCAAGCACTATGAATTAAATTGATATTTTTTATATTTTTTATAACTTTTTGTGTTATATTAAAATTGGCTTTTAGAACAAAATTATTAGGATTTTCTAAAATTTCTTTTAAAGTAATTTTTTGTTTCTTATAAGTAAATATTTTGTTATCTAATTTCGCAGTTTGTTTATTGTTTGCAAAATAGATACGGATATCTTGCCAAAAATATTGCGGAATATTTTTGCTAAGAGTTTTTAAATTTTCCAAAACAGCACAAGTATAAGGATCTATTACCAAAATCTTTTTTGTTTTACGCACAGCTTTATAGACGGAAACAAATCTATCTAAATTTTGAGAGGAAAAGTAAATTAAATTAAGTTTATTTTTACTAAATTCTTTTTCTAATAGTTTTGTTAAATCTTTCTCTAAAAAGGGGGGCTTTTGCTGCCTGCCAAGTGTTGTGCCTTCCAAAATTAAATAATCGGCATTTTTTGCTTGTTTAATAAAGTTTTCTGTTTTATAAGCATTATATCCATAGGCGCGCAAATCGCCACTATATACTAAAGTTTTATTGTTTATTGTTATTTTATAAGCAAGGGCTTCAGGGGCGCTATGATCAACGGCAAGGGCTTGTATTTTTATTTTATTAA
>JAFQAA010000008.1 GCA_017417005.1 Elusimicrobiaceae bacterium
CTTCTTTTTCTATTTTGCAACTATTTACCGAGCTTTTTAATATCTCTTTACTCTCAAAACTTCCTTCTTCTGCAAGTAATTCTGCTAAATCTTCCCAAGCATTACCCCCATCTTCCCTTTGATTATACATTGATATTTGCCCAAGATAATTGCCGTTATAGGCAACTTTTCCTGCTATTGCGCCAAAACCTGTTTGTTCATTATTTTTCTCTTCTTGCATCTTTGCTGCAATATATTTCTTTAATTGCGGATATGCCTTCCATTTAAGCAAAACCGCACTAGAACTTACCAAACTATTATTAAACTTATCACTTGCTGCAAGACCTTTTTCATTTTTTTTGATAAAATCTAAAATAACTTTTATACCTTTTTCACTTCTTTTTAAATGGCTTAGACCTTCCAATGTGTAAAAAGCATTTTGACATTTCTGCGGGTTTTTATAGGTGGCAGGTATTATATCCCAAGCACCTTCATTTAGAACAACTGGCGTTGCTCCAGAAGAATATATATTTCTATTTATAAGTGCTAAATTTGTTAATAATTCCCCCGTTTTATTTAATTGTTTTCCTTGGGCATTATAAGCACAGGGATCACCCTGTAAACCTTTTAATAAAATCTCTTCGGCTTTTAATCTGTTCTCTACAAAATCTCCGGCTTTTTCTTCACTATTTAAAGGGGCTGATAAAATTTCTATAATATCGTCATTAAATTCACTTCCTTTATTACCCTCATATATGGCTATTAAATTTGAAGCCATTTTTCTTAAATATGACCTTCCTTGCGCTTCCAAAGAAGTTTGGGTTTTGTTCTGCCAAACTTGATAGTCTTTTTCATATTTGCCATATCCGCTTTTTATATTCTTTTCTTCGTTTTCTTTCCACGCCTTTAGTTCTTCTAAGTTTTGTTTCTTTAGATAGTTTAAATGGTTTACACTTTCCCAACTTAAATCACTATACCACAAAGCTTCTCTTATCTCTTTTTCTATTTCCTCTTCTGCTCTTTTATACTCTTTTTCTATGGCTTGCTTTACTTCTTGCTCATATTCTTTATAGGTTTTTTTGCTTTCTACAACACTATTATTACCTTCAATTTTGCTTTCACTATCGGATAGAATTCTTTTTAAGTTATTTATATAACGCAAACAGGAAGATGATACCCCTTTTTCAACACACTCTTTATAATCTTTTTCTCCGCTATAGATTTCCGTTTTTGCTGTTTCTAAAATAGAAGTTATTTGACTGGAAAGATCTCTTTGTTCTATTATTTTTTCTCTTGCTGTCAAAGTATAGGCAAAAACTTCCCCGCTGATATTAAATAATAATACCAGCGCAAGACCTAGAGCTGTTAGTTTCTTAGTTGTTTTTATAAAGATTTTCCCCATATCTATATGATAGGCTTTTTCGTCTATACATACAAGAGCCTTTGGACCCAGCTTTTCCTAGGTCCAAAGGCCTATTTAATTGTTATTTCTTAGTTATTTATGTATGCTTTTGCGGGCCGTAAATTAAGTTTCTAAAGCGGGGCAAATCTTTAATACTTTCCCCAACGAACAAAAACCCTTTTACTTCACTGGAACCATCTTTAAGTTCTACCACATGCCAAAGCATATTTTCAATACTATCGTCAGCGAGTTTGGTATCAAAGATAAAATCAAAAGAACCGCCCTTAGAAGATTTTAAGGCGCCGTCAAAATTCTTTTGGGTTTTTGATACATCAATAGAAATCTGACTAAAAATATTTTTATCCTGAATATCTTCAAACTGATACAAACCGCAAATATTGCGCATTATGTCATTAATGTTTTTGACTGCCAAATACTCATCGGTAATAAAAGCCGGCACATCAAGCGAAGCCACCAATTTGCGTAAAGCAGCAAAAGTATTATCCATAGCCTTATTTGCTTTTCTAAGTTCCAAGGCAACTCCCATAAGACCACCTAAGAAACTTATTAAATTCCTTTCTTCTTGTCCAATTGCTATTAAAGCTCCATTTCTTGAAATAAAACAAATTGCCCCTTCAACCTTGCCATTTATAAATAAAGGAGCAGCAATTAAAGAAGATATATCATATTTATTATGAAAGCAGGTTTTATCACATTTTACTTCAGAAAGATTTTCATAAGCGCTTATAAAACCTTCTCTTATCGGGCCAAAGCACTCATCCACAGGGACTTTAAGATTTTTCTTAATTGCGCTATTAGGGGTTGCATAGTTAATAACAATATTTTCTTGTGCGCGGCCGCTAAAGTGGCAAATAAGGCCGATTTGGGCTTTAAAAATTTCTTTGCCAAAGTTTAAAATATCTTCCATATTTTCCATAAAACCACTTTCCCCGCCAGAAGAAAACGCATACAAATCTCTAACGCGGTTTTCAAGGCCTTTTTTATGGTCAACCCTGCTAACTAAAATTTGGAAGGTATCTTCCCCGGAAATAGGCGATATAACCGCCTCATAGAATCTTCTTCCGTTTGTATGTTCCAAAGAAAAGTTAGTCTGTATGGGTATATTATTTTGTTTAGCCTTCTGTAAAAGTTCAAGGTAATTTTTTGTATTATTTTCGCCCAAGAACTCTTTAGGATCACGGCCCACAAAATCCGTCGGGAAAACAGCAATAGTCCAAGAAAGATCTGCCTTATATTCTTTTATCACGCCTTTTTTATCAACTTTTAAATAAAGACCGGGTAAAATATTTCTTATGCCTTTTAACTCTTCCTGGGTATCGGTTAATTTTGTTTTCAAATCTTTTTCCTTTGCATTATCTCTCATCAAAAAAATTGCTTTTTGAGAAGTTTTTAATTCAAAATAAGAAACCCTTATTTCAACAGAAGCAACCCCCTTTTTTGTTTTTATTTTCGCCGTAAACTTGGCTGGGTCGCCTTTTTTTACAGACTCAAAAACTTCACTTAAATATTTCTTAACTTGTTCCTGTTTTGTGTTTTCAACAGCAAGCAAATCTACTGGGGTTTTATCCATAAGTTCCTGTAAGGAATACCCCGTCATTTTAGAAGCCTGCTCATTTGCCGTTGTAAAGTTTAAGAATTTTCCTTCTTTAACATCGCACTCAAGCAAAGCCGTGCCGATAACATTATGTATTGCTTGAATATAGGAGCTTCTTTGCTCCAGATTATCCATCAGTTGTTTGCGGGAAGTGTTATTTCTTAATGAAAACAAGAAATTATTATTCTTTGCCAAAACAGCACTTGCCTCAACAGGCAAAACAGAATCGCTAATTTTTAAATTATAATTGCGGTTCTTAATAAAATTCTGGGAATAAACCTCTGCAATATCTGCTTGTATTAGCAGCTTTTCGCCTGGCACCACAAAATCTGCAAGATTTTTACCTTCCAGCTCTTTAAAGGATAAATTTAATAGTTGTAAAGCCTGATTATTTGCTTTAAGTATAACTCCCTGGCGGTTAGCCAAAATCAAAGCATCTTGGAAAGATAAAGGTGTTTCTAAAGAAAGGTTTTGCGCCTCTTCATTTATCAAAGCCGAGCCTTTAAAATCAAGTTCCAAAAGGAAATCTGCAACCTTTTTGCCACTTGCAAGTTCTTTTTGATTTATCGGTATCATACGAACGGAAAAATTATATTTACCCTTTTTATCAAATTCTTTTAGGGCTTCCTGTTTTGACAAATCAAGTTCTGCATCAAAAGTGGCACTTTCCAGGGCATTCATTGCCTTGCGCGCTTTTAAAGGCAAAGAGGGTTTAATATATAAACTTGTATAGATAGGTTTTTCCTGCAAAGTAAAACCCAAGCGTTCTCTTGCAGCGCGGTTCATATCATAAATATAGCCATTATATTGAAGTACAACTTGCGGCACACTGGCGTTTTCAAAAACTTGATAAAGCCTATCTGTTGTAAAGGAAGAAGTATGTTTTATGTTGCGTTCTTCGGTAATATTTCTTAAAAACATTATAAGTATTTTTTTGCCAAGATATTTAGAATCCGCAGCGGAAACCTCAAATTCCACCACGCTGTCATTTCTAAAATTGCGAAGTTTAATAATTTCAAAAGGTGCGCTTGCCGTGCCGTTTATTGTTTTTTCGTAAAAGTCTTCGGCTAAATCGGCATTTTCCTTTGAAGCCAATTCTTTGAATGTTTTGCCTTCTATATCCTCCAAGGTGGTGTTTAGGGCATTTAAAATGGTTTTATTTGCAAAAGAAACCTTACCTTTTTCAAAAATCAAAATACCCTCGCGGGAATTCTCAACAAGCAAAGAATATTTTGTGCGCGATTCATAAACATCCCTTTCCATTTTGGTTTTAGAAGTAATATCTTCGCTTACACCAAGCAAACAATTTGGTGTGCCATCTTCTTTAAACAAGGGGGTTTTAACCGTATGCATAACTTTTATTCCATTATCTTGCGTGGAAATAAGTTCTTGTGGTATATCAACCTCGCTCTTTTTATCAAAAACATTATGGTCTTGCATTAAAATAAATTCTTTTTGTTCCGGGGTAATTTGTTCATTATAATATTGCTGGCCGATAACCTCGCCGGCTTTTTTGCCAAAAATTTCTTCTGATTTTTTATTCCATATTAGATATTTGCCCTGAGGGTCTTTAGCGTAAATAGCAACGGGTAAATTATCCAAAACTTCTTGAAGGAAGTTTTTTGTTGTTATAACTTCTTTTTCTTTTTCTTTAGTTTGGGTTACATCTTGGGAAATTGTTATAACCATCATTGGTTTGCCCTCTGTATCAAAAACAGGCACTTTTATAATATGAAACAGGCGTTTTACGCCATCGCTGCCGGTGTATTCTTCTTCTGGCAAGTCCAATATCTTTTTATCTTTTAAAACCTGTTTTTCTCTTCTTAAATAATATTCCTGCTGTTCTGGGGTTTCGTTTAACTTAACTTCTTTTTCATTGCCGTAAAGTTCCCAAGTCTTTTTATTTAAAAACAGCATTTCCCCCTTTTCATCGCGGGCATAAATGGCAACGGGGGCATTATTAAAAATGGTTTGCAAAATATTGCGGGTTTTTAAAGTTTCGCTATCTTGGATATAGCGTGCCGTAATATCTTGGGCAATAGTCAAAACGCAAGCCGGGTTAGAAGAACTTGCCGCTATGGGCACTTTAATTAAATCAAGCATTAATTTTGTGCCTTCTTTTGTTGTGTATTCTTCCTGCGGATAACGCACAACTTTGCCTTCTTTTATAATTTCGGCTTCTCTTTTGCGGTATTCTTCCTCGTTTTTAGCACTTTGGTTTTGGTGTAAACTACCGGCAACAAGGCTTGGGGCTTCTTCTTCGTAAATTTCCAAAGTTTTTTTATTGTAAAAGGTAAGTCCGCCGTCAGCATTTCTTGTATAAATAGCCATTGGCGCATTATCTAAAATGCTTTGTAAAAGGTTTTTGCTCCTTAAAAGTTTTTCGTCCTGATTATTAGTGATAAGGCCAGCAGCGGCGTATTCTTTTTTACTCTCTCCTGCTAGATAAGAAACCATCGTCATCATACTAAAGCCTTCTTTAACAAAAGCAAATTCAATAGGACTTGTTAAACTTTCCTTATTTTCAAAAACTTCTTTAGTTTTATTTAAAAAATCTTCGGCATTTTTTTTATCTGTTAAAGCAAGAATATTTTCGGGGCTATCTTCCAAATTAAGCAAAGCCATTAAAGCGGGATTTGCATACACAATATTGCCTTTTTTATCAAAAATAAAATAAGGCTGGTTTAAAGTATCAAAAATTTTTATCGCGCAAACTAAAATATCATTTGAGTTTTTATTAACAAGGTTTTTAAAAACGCTTACTAAAGAGCTTTTCTTTTTTGCTGATGGCATAACATCTCTCCAAAAATAGTTTGTTTATAGAATATTAAATATTTTAAGGCCCTGCAACAAGAGAAAAGGCCTATTTCCCCAGTAGGTCTTTAGGCCTAGTTTATTTTTTTATTAATTTTAGGACTTCTTTTTGGGCGTGAGATTGACTTTTATAAAGTCCTTTAAATTGATTTTTAGCGGCAATATCCAAAATTTGGCCAATTTGAGTGCCGTTTAAACCTTGCTCTTTTAACCAAGAGCCCTCAATAAAACATTTTTTTAGAGCACTTGGTTTTAATTTTGGATAACAAAGTTTTAATAATTTTTTTTGTTCGGTAGAAAGCTCATAATTAACGGCTTTTTGGTTTTTTAAGAGTTTGAAATCTTCTTGTGCTTGCATAAATATTTGGCGCGGCAAAGTTAAATTTTTCAAAAAACTTTCGTCTTTAGAATAAAATGCAAGCAAAGCTAAACGCGAAGTTAAATTATCCGCTTTATCAATAATTTGCGGTGTTTTTAAATTATTGCTGTAGTATTTTAAAATATCGTATTTTTTCAGCATTTTTAAAGCAGGTAAAGAGTTTTTTTCTTCCAAAATTTTAATAAGTTCGTGGTTTAAACGCGCACGGGAAAGAAGTAATAAATAATTTTCCTTAACGGCTTTTTTAAGCAAATTAAGAGTGTTTTTTTCTATCCTCCAATTAAACCTGGCAGCAAAGCGAATAGCACGGAAAACTCTTGTTGGGTCGTCAATAAAACTTTTGCTGTGTAAAATTTGGATATAACCTTTTTTTATTGCTTTTTTTGCTTCAAATAAATCATAATCTTTAAAAAATTCTGTTGGCAATAAACTTAAGGCGGCGGCATTTGCAGTAAAATCGCGTCTAAACAAATCATCGTGCAAATTTGAAGGCGCAACTTGCGGCAAGGCGGCAGGTTTTGGGTAAACTTCTTTTCTACATCTGACAAAATCAAGTTTTAGGCCCTTTACCAAAGTTGCCCTTGCCGTGCCAAAGGTTTCAAAACGCGTAATTTTTGCTCCGTATTTTTTGCGGCAAAAACTAAGCAAAGCATCCGTTTTACCTTCAACACAAATATCAATATCGTAAGTTTTTTTACCTAGATAAAAATCGCGCACAAAACCGCCAACAACCCAAAGGGGCAGTTTTTTTGTGGCGGCATATTTGCCGATTTCTTTTAAAATTTTTATCTCTTTACTTGCCATAATATTTTTTAAATTTTTGCAGGCAATTTTGAAGTCTTTTTAACTTCCTCAAGCATAGTTTTAAGCATATTTAAAGCGGAGTTTTGCCTTAAAAGTTCTTCTGCTGCTTTTATAAAATTTGCTAAAGTATATTCTTCGCCTGCAATAGGGGCATAAAACGGAAAGCCCGAAACTCTTGCCACACTTGGCTTTAAAGCAACAACTTTAAACTTATTTTGGGCTGCTAAAGCGCAAAGAACTTCGCTTTGGGTGCGGGTAAAATCTTCATATTCTATCATAGCCTTTAACTCGGTAAGACTTTTTAAATAAAAAGGCTGATAGTCAATATTTAAAGAAGTTAAATTATTTTTTAATAACTCAAAATCTTTTTGCATTTGGGCTTTTTGTTTTTCAAAATCTTCTTCCCTGCCGCCCCAAACAAAAGCCAAAAGTTCAATAGTGGGGTCAAAATAAATTATAGTTCTTTCGTGATAAAAAAAGTGTCCGCAACTTGGGCAGGAAACAAGGTTTAACTCCCCCCCGATCAAAGCTTCTTTTAGTTCTAAATCTTCATCCCCGCGGATAAGTGTCCAAAATTCCGCATCAAAATAATCTTGACAATGTGGGCAATTTACGCTGCCCTCGCCTTTAATTGATTTCATATATTATAGTTTAGCAAATTCTTTAAAATAAAATGCCCCATTCAGGATTTGAACCCGAACCCTCGGTTCCGAAGACCGATACTCTAGCCAATTGAGCTAATGGGGCCAAAAGGTGTTTACTTTTAAGTA
>JAFQAA010000059.1 GCA_017417005.1 Elusimicrobiaceae bacterium
GAAAGAAGCTTTATTTTTGGGGAATTCTTTTAAAGCTTTTAAGGCCACTTCCGGCCCGATACCAAGCGGGTCGCCAAGGGTTATTATTAAAGTCTTTTTTTGTGTTTTCATTGTTATTTAGCCATAAAAAAAGGCGGCATTTTATAGCCGCCTTTTTTAAAAGAGATTATTTTTTTGCTTCGGTTTTAGTTTCTTTAGCAGGTTCAGTATAATCAAATTTAACCATAACTTTGACATCGGCTTTATCTTTTAAAGAAACTAAATAATCTTCCATTGCTTTTTGCATATTAGCGGCATAAATATATTGGCCAAGTTCATTTTGAATTTTATCTAAAGTAACATCTTGTTTGGCTTTTTTTTCATTTACTCTTATGATATAAAAACCGCCTTCTGTTTGCAAAGGTTCACTGATATCGCCAACGGCGACATTAAAGATTTTATTATCAAAATCTTTTGGCATAACGCCTTTAATTAAGATCACTTCACCACCAGTTGCAAGGGGGGATTTATCATCAGAATAAAGCTTAATTGCATCAAGCATAGTAATTTTGCCGTTTTTAATATCTTTGCGTATTTTTCTGGCTTCGTTTTCTTTATCTTTTAAAGCAGTTTTAGACAAAGTTTTATCGGCCTTGATAAACACCGGGGATATTTTAATTTGTTCGGCTGTTAATTGGTTTAATTTCGCAGCTAAAGGCAAAGCTAAAGCAACTCTTTCTTTAGGTAATTTTTCAACTTTTTGTTTATCGCCTTTCATAATAACTTGTATATCTTCAAAAAGTTGTTTTATTTCTTGTTCCGTTGGCATTTTTGCATTGGCTTTGGCAATGCTATCAACCATTTTTCTAACGGCAAGTTGCTCTCTTGTTTTATTTTCAAATTGTTTATAAGTCATGCCTTCTTCTTTTAAGGCTGCATTAAAAGCGGCATCGGCTTCTTTCTTGCTTCTTTCTTTGCCGTTTTGGTCAAGGGTAAAGCGTTGTTTAATTGCATTGACTGCTTGGGCCAGTTCGCTGTCTTTAACCTTAATACCTTCTTTCTGCGCGGCTTGAAGCATAAGTTCTTCAGAGATCATTTGATTTAAAACTTCTTCTTTAATAGCATTTACGCTGTTTTGATCTTGCAAAACCTGCGGTGCTCTTTGTTCGTATTGTGCTAAAACGGCTTTTGTCATTTTATCGTATTGAGAACTTAAAATAGGCTTGCTGTTAACGGTAGCTACGCTTGAATCAATAACTTTAGCATTGGCCCCTAAAGCAAGCATTGTTAAAGCTCCTAGTAATATAGTTTTATTTATTTTCATTTTTAACCTCCACTCCATATTTCTCTTTAAGAGAATTTAGATACTTATCTAATTTTTGCTTTTCAAGAATTGTTTTTATTCTTTCCTTAGCTTTATCATAAGTTAATCTATCTTCTCCTACTTTCATTATTATATGAAATCCTAAAGGGGTTTGTATAAACCCTTGCACTTGGCCAGTGGCTGAATTTGCGGCCGGCACTTCAATTTCGCTTAAATATTCGCCCGGTATAAAAGGTGGCAAAGCGCCTTTGTTTTGTTTTACCAAGGGGTCTTTTGAAAATTTCATAACAGCTTCTTTAAAACTATTTTGAGTTTTTGTGTTTTTTACAGCATTCATAACTTGCGCGGCTTCTAAAGCATCATTTAAAAGGATTTGTAAAATTTTTATTTCATAAGGATATTTTTTATGGTAGGCTTTTATTTCTTCTTCGCTTACATAAATAATACCCTCATTATAGATGTGGTCCATAAGGGTTTTTTTAAGCAGAAACTCCTTTGTTCTTTTCAAGGCAATTTCTTGTTGTTTAATAAGATTTTCAATTTCCTTTTTATATTCGGGATCTTCCTGTAAATTTTTAAAAAGAGCTTCTTGTTGTAAAAGTCTTTCACTGATTAAATAGTTAAGAAAATTTTGTTTACCTAAAGGAGTTGAAATATAATTTTTAAAAGCTGGATCTAAAAGAGCGGCCCTTTCATCAAATTCTTCTTGGGTAATAGTGTATCCTGCAACTTTTGCTAAAACATTTTGTGGCAAAATATTTGGTTGTTCATTTGGGGCTTCCTTTTGTAAGCACGCACAAAGACAAATTATTAAAATATAAAGAGATATTATTTTTCTCATACTTAAAGTTTAGCAGTTTAAATACCTTATAAGCAAGTCCAAAGTTTGTTTTGTTGATTTTAAAGTATCATTATTTTGCCCGTAAATCCTTATTCCATCGCCACTGGGAGAAGGCAAAAATTTTATTTTACCTTTAAAAAGTTCAAGCAATTTTCCTATAATCTCAGAAGGCATTTTATAGTTTCTTATAAAAAAGAAGTCTAAATAATCTTGTGTGCCTTCAATATGGCGGATATTATGTTTACCGCCTATGGCGCTTATTTGCATAACCTCAAGAAGATTTTTAAGTTCTTTTGGAGCAGGCCCGCAAATATCTTCAAGTTTATGTAGAAGGTTTTGTTTTTCCTCACTTGTTGCTTCAAGAAATTCTTTATAATATCTTAATCTTTCATCATCACTGGGTAAATAATCTGGCGGGATATAGGCCGGTGTATGTAAATTGGTAGTTGCATAGAATTTTCGTTCAATAACTTCGCCCTTTAATTTTTTTACTTCGCTTGCCACCAAATCGCAATACATACTTAAACCGACTTCTCCGGCTTGTCCGCTTTGTTTAACCCCAAGTAATTCGCCTGCTCCTCTAATTTCCAAATCTCTTAAAGCAAGTTTAAAACCGCTGCCAAGTTGTGTAAACTCCATAATTGCTTCAAGGCGTTTTTTTGCTTCGCTGTTTGGTTCTTTTTGTTTTTTTGTTATTTTGCCAAAGAAACTATCAAGGGCATAATCTTGTTCTTCTTTTCTTGCAAGAAAATTTTTGGGATGTAGCAAGTAGCAATAGGCTTTGTTATTATTCCTACCGATGCGGCCCCTTAATTGATAAAGCTGCGCCAGGCCGAAATCTTGGGCATTTTCAATAATTAAAGTATTTGCATTTGTTATATCCAAGCCTGATTCTATTATTGTTGAAGCAAGCAAAACATCATATTTTTTATTATAAAAATCCCAAAGGGTTTCTTCCAGTTCTTTTTCCGGCATTTGTCCATGGGCATAAGCAATTTTTACAAGAGGCAAAAGTTCTTTTAAATGGGCAAGTTTTGCTTGCATACTTTCCACCCGGTTATAGACATAAAAAACTTGTCCGCCCCGGTCAACTTCGGTATTTATTGCCTGGGCAATAAGTTCATCATCTTGCGGACTTAAAATTGTTTGAACCGGCATACGCCCCTGGGGTGGAGTTTCTATTAAAGACATTTGTCTTAGACTTGAAAGGGATTGATTTAAGGTCCTTGGTATAGGAGTAGCAGAAAGCATTAAAGTATGCACGCCTAAAGCCTTTGTTTTTATTTTCTCTTTTTGTTTAACGCCAAAGCGGTGCTCTTCGTCAATAATACAAAGACCTAGTTTTTTAAACACAATATCTTTTGATAGGAGTCTGTGTGTTCCTATAACTATATCAATAATGCCTTTTTTTATATCTTGTGTAATTTTTATTTGCTCTTTTTTGGTTTGAAATCTGCTCATCATAGCAATATTTATAGGAAAGCCTGCCAAGCGTGAGGCAAAGGTTTGGTAATGTTGCGCTGCAAGCACTGTTGTCGGCACCAGCACTAAAACTTGGGTTTGGCTTAAAACAGCTTTTAAAGCTGCTCTCATGGCAACTTCCGTTTTGCCAAAGCCTACATCACCTATTAATACCCTATCCATAGGAACAGGGGATGTTAAATCGGAAGATATTTCTGCAATTGCTTTTGTTTGATCCGAAGTTTGTTCATAAGGAAAGGAATCTTCAAATTCTCTTTCCAAGCGTTCATCTCCGGTTAAAATAGTGGCCTCATTTGCGCGTCTTAAAGCTTCCAAGGTTAGAATCTCTTTTGCGGTTTTTTGAGCATTTTCTTTAACTCTTTTTTTAACTTCGCGCCAAGTGTTTGAACTTAAAGAGGATATTTTTGGTGCTTTGCCTTTTACTCCGATATACTTTTGCACTTTTCTAAAATCACTTATCGGAACATAAAGTTTTTCTCCGTGTTTATATTCTATTAACAGGCAATCTAGAGGGATATTATCGTTAGTTAAAGTTTTTATGCCACCATATCTGCCAATGCCGTGTTCCTGGTGAACAATATAATCGCCCGTTTGTAAATCTTTAAATTTTACGCGGGTTTTACTTATATCAGTGTTATTGATAAGAGTGTTTTTTCTATATATTCTGTTAAAAACTTCGCTTGAGGTAATAAATGCTTTTTTTTCTTTTGTTTGTAAAAATCCTTTTGTTAAAGGGGCTATAACTAAAGGTAGTTTTGATAAAATATTATATTGGTTAAAAACTTCTTCAAGGCGGTTTCTTTCACCGGAATTTAAGGTGTAAAAAACAATTTTAAACTTATCTTTTATTAAGTCCGAGCAATATTTTTCAAGCAAAGTTAAATTACTATTAAAACTTTCATTAAGTCTAAAAAAAGCATCTTTTTTGCCTAAGGGAGAAAGTTCCGTTGCTTCTTTAAATTCTTGTTTATAATCTTCTGAGGGATTCCAAAAATAGAAGGCAAAATCCTTTGTCCAATTAGCTAAAGTTGAAAGATTTTCTTTTTGAATAATAGGTAAAAGGGTTATCTCATCAAGGGTTGTTTTTGTATTTTGGGTTTCAATATCAAATAAAGCAATACTGCTAATTTGATTGGCACTAAAATATATACGAACGGGATAAGCGCTGTTTATCGCAAAGATATCTACCACGCTTCCGCGTAAAGCATAATCACCTGATTTTTCAGTAAAATCCACTCTTTCATAGCCACCTTCATTTAAAAAATTTACTACGATGTTTCTGTTTATAATTTGGGCATTTTTTAAGGTTAAAAGAGATTGTTTAAAATCTTTTTTTCCCGGTACTTCCGTTATTAAATTTTTATAAAGGGTGCCAATTATTTGGTTATTGTTTAGTAAAAGTTTATTTAGAGCGCAGTAAAGGGTGTTTTTATCTTCGTTTATTATAATTACTTTTTTAGAAGAAAAAGTTTCAAAAGAGCAAGAAAATTCTTCAAGTTCTTTTTCATCATTTGCGGCAAAAACAAGGCTTTCTTTACTTAAATTAGCCAAATAATAAGCAGCCGCTTGACAGGATGGTATTTTTAAAGAATTTTCTTGCATAAAATTGAAAAAACTTATTAGAAGGAACTAGGTTCCGTTCCTTTTTTAAAGGCTTCTAATATTTTATTTCTATCCGTTGCCGAGGCTAGTTTTCCTGTTTCCGGGTTAACATAGCTAAAGGAAATATCTTCAGGCACGGCGAAATCTGTCACAGGTTCATCTTTTAAAATCTCGGCTAGTATCGCGCTTGCCCAGGGGGCAACGGCACCGCCACCAGTCCAACGGCCTGTTTCTTGGGCGGTATCATCATCATAACCCATCCAAGCACCGCTGGCAAGTTGAGGTGTCATAGCAATAAACCAAGTGTCCCTGTGGCTTTGAGAAGTTCCTGTTTTAGCGGCAACAGGTCTATTTAAAATACGGGCTGCCCCTCCGGTTCCTCTTTGGACAACACCTTTCATCATATTGATAAGTAAAAAGGCATTTTGAGGGGAGAAGGCTTCTTTTTCGTAAGGGATATGTTCTTCAAGCACGCGGCCATACTGATCTTCCACTCTATCTATGGCATAGGATTGTGTTTGCAGTCCGCCGTTAGCAAAAGTACTCATTGCGTTTGTAAGTTCTTCCAAGGTAACAACGGAAACACCTAAAGCTAAAGCAGGGGCTTTTGGCAAAGCGGAAACAATACCCGCCCTTCTTGCAACATTAATAGTTTTATCTATACCTACAGCGTCAATAAGGTTAATTGCCGCCAAATTTTTTGAAAGTTCTAAAGCCCTTCTTAAAGTGATAAAGCCGGAAGATTTTCCGCCGAAGTTTTTAGGGGCCCACACATCAAAATCTTTACTTAACATAAAGGGTTGGGCGGCAAGTTGTAAAGAGTATTGGTCTTTAGCTTCGTCAAAAACACGCCAATTTCTGCCGTCATAATAAAACACCATTTCCAAGTCTTTTATTAAGGAAGAAGGAGTATAACCTTTTTCTAAAGCAGCCATCCAAACAAAAGGTTTAAAAGAAGAGCCCGGTTGGCGTTTTGCCTGGGTTGCTCTGTTAAATCTTGATTCCTCATAATTTCTGCCACCAACCATAACCCTTATAGCACCGCTTTAACATCTCTTGCATAAAAAGCCCCTTGCAATTGGGGGTATTCTTGCTGTTCTTTTTGCTCTTGCGGGGCAGAATCTTCTTCTTCTAAACTTTCTTCTGTTGGTGTTTCCTCTTCTATAACTTCAATACCTAAGTTTTGGGCAATTTTTAAATCATATTAATGAAGTTTGGCATTCATTATTTCTTCTGCCTTTTCCTGTTTATCTATATCAATGGTGGAATAAATATTTAAACCGCCTTTCCAAAAAGTTTCAACGCCGTATTTTGGTTCAAGTATTCTTCTTACATATTCAATAAAGTAAAGCCCCGGTTTATCTGCGCTTACGGAGCGTTTTGGCAAGGGTTCTTCTTTTGCTTTATCGGCTTCCTCTTTGTTAATAAAGCCGGTTTCTACCATAGAGTTTAAAACAAGGGCGCGCCTTGTTTTTGCCATTTCGGGATTAGCAAAAGGATTGTAGCGGCTTGGTAAAGGTATAATACCGACTAGCATAGCGCTTTCCCCAAGGGTTAATTCGCTTAAATCTTTATCAAAATATTTTTTTGCAGCAGCTTTAACGCCGTAAGCGCCTTCTCCAAGATAAATTTCGTTTAAGTAAAGTTTTAATATTTCCTGTTTGCTAAAGAGTTTTTCAATTTGCACGGAAAGGAAAATTTCCCTTATCTTGCGGATAATCTTTTTTTCTTTTGTTAAAAAGACCCCTCTTGATAATTGCTGTGTTAAAGTTGAACCCCCTTGAGCTGCCTTACCCAAAAGGACATCGTTAACTAAGGCGCGTAAAATCGCTTTTAAGGAAAAGCCCCCATGGTTAAAGAAATTTCTATCCTCCATAGAAATTACGGCATTTTGTATATCAACAGGTATTTCATCAAGGGGGACCATTTGCCTTTTTTCTACGGAAAATTCGTAAATTAATTTGCCGTTTTTGTCAAAAAGTTTCGTTGTAAGGGAGGGGGTATATTCTTCCAGTTCATAAACCGGTGGCATACCCGATAAAATAAAATATAAGGAACACGCACTTAGTAAAATTATTAAAAGGGCGCAACCTAAAAAAGAAAAAATAAATATTTTGGATTTTAAAGTCTTCATTTATTTTATTATAGCAATTATGAAAGATAAAATAAAAATATAAAATAAAAATGTTAAAATAATATATAATAAGTATAGAGTTTTGTTTATGTTTGATATAAAAGACCAAAAGGAAAAAGATCTTTTTACAGAAATTGTCCCCCAAGCGCAATATGTTTATATTTATCGTATATATAAGAGGGATAAGATAGATATTTTGTATGACAATTCCTTTGGCAAAATAGATAAAAAGGTTTTTTTAGGTAAACAAGATATTCACGGCCTTTCTCATAAGAAAGCCTTTGAAAATAACAGAGTTGTCTATGATTGGTTTTTGACGGAAGATAAAACCTCCTTTTACGAGTCCACAATTATCCCCTTGGAAGAAGGTTTAGGAAAAGTTGAAAGTCTGTTCTGTATAGTCAAGCGTCTTGAGGGGGTATATATGCAAGGAGAGGACGATATTTTAATTGCTGATAAAGCAGGAGATAGCTTTACAAGGCTTTTAATGAAAGTTCGCGAGGAAGAAAAACGCCAAATAGCATCTGCTTTTCATGATGAAGTCGGTTCCGGGGCGGTTTTACTTAATTCTGTTATAAGCA
>JAFQAA010000060.1 GCA_017417005.1 Elusimicrobiaceae bacterium
TAGTATCTTTTGGAACATTATATTTCCAAGTGGCTCCGGCGCCTTTATTGCAAAAGCCGCATTTTGAGCCGTGCAAAGGTTTAACGGCGGAATTATGCCAGGGTGGTGTATCGGTATGGCCGCCACAATTTGCGTGGTAATAAGTATAAAATAAATTTTTATTATATTTTAAAACTTGGCCTTTTGTTTCGTCCACGGCTTTTTTAACGGAGTCATAAACTTTTGCCGAACCTTTATACATTTGACTTCTGACATCACTATATAAATCAAAAGGGTTATTTTGCGTGTTTTCTATACTTTTTAAGGTATAAGTGCGCGCGGCAACGGCTTGGGCCTTAAGAGCTTCTAAGGGCCAGGAATAACTCATTTCATAAGGCAAAACGCCATAAAGATATTCTTCCAAGGGTAAAACTTCTATAATTTGGGTTTTTGTGGCCGGTTTTATTAAAAGTTTGCCGTTATAAGTTGTGTTATTTATGGTAAAAGTATCTTTTTTGTTTTTTAGGGTTATTTCAAGCCCCTTTGTGCTTTTAACCGAGCCTGCCTGAACTTCCTTTTTAGTTGCGCTTATTTTAAAAGTGCCGCTTTTGGTAATGCTGTATTTTTTGCCGGAGGCCAAATCTTTAATTAAAATTGCGCCGTTTGTTTTAACTGATATGGGGGCGGAACTTTCACTAATTAAAACCCTTATATCTTTATTTTGCTCTGCAGAGACTTTTTGCGCAGGCACGGCAAAAGTGCAAGCTATAAAGAAAAGAAAAAGTGGTATTAGCGAAGTTTTTTTCATATTTTAAAACAAAGTGTTTGGTTTTTTGTGGCCCAAGTGCTGATAGGCCTTTGCACTGGCTACACGCCCACGCGGTGTTCTTGTGATAAACCCTGCTTTAATAAGGTATGGCTCAATAACATCGCTAAGGGTGTCAACTTCCTGGCTGACGGCTATTGCCAAGTTTTCAATACCCACAGGGCCGCCATCAAACTTTTCAATTAAGGCAGATAGAATTTTCTTATCAATAGTGTCAAGGCCTTCTTTATCAATATCAAGGGCTTCCATAGCATGTGTTGCAATTTCGGCGGTAATAATGCCGTTGCCTTTAACTTGCGCAAAATCTCTAACGCGCCTTAAAAGGCGGTTTGCTATACGGGGCGTTCCGCGGGAACGGCGCGCAATTTCTTCTAGTCCCGTGCGTTCTGCTTCAATATTAAGCAAGCGTGCGGAGCGGGCAAGAATATCAGTAATTTCCTTAATTTCGTAAAAACCAAGATTAAAAACAATGCCAAAGCGATCTCTTAAAGGGCCTGTTAAAAGGCCGCTTCTTGTGGTAGCACCGACTAAAGTAAACTTTGGCACGGATAATTTTAGAGTGGTAGAACCTGCCCCTTTACCGGTATTTATAAAGAAAGTAAAATCTTCCATAGCGGGATAAAGGGCTTCTTCTACGGCGGGGTTAAGGCGGTGTATTTCGTCAATAAATAAAATATCGCCTTCAGAAAGTTCGGTTGTAAGCATTGCAGCCAAGTCGCCCGGGCGTGCAAGAACAGGGCCTGAAGTTGTTTTGATATTTACACCCATTTCTTTAGCCAAAATATTTGAAAGGGTTGTTTTACCAAGACCCGGGGGGGAATAAAACAAGCAGTGGTCCAAGGCCTCGCCTCTATTTTTGGCGGCCTCAATAAAAATTTTTAAATTTTCTTTTAATTTATCTTGGCCGACAAATTCTTTAAGAGTTGTCGGGCGCAAAGCATACTCAAAGGAAGTTTTTTCCTGCTCGTCTGCTTGGATATTAAGATATTCGTTTTTAGAGGTCATTTTTTAAGTATCCTTAAGGCTTGTTTAATTAAATCTTCCACATTTGTTTGGGCGGAGTTTTGTTTGTAAAGTTGTTCAATAGCGCGGCGCGATTCCTGCGCGCTATAACCAAGTGCGCCAAGAGCATTTAAAACATCTGCCATAAAAGGTATTTCGGCAGTTTTAATTTTAACTTCGCCTTGAATAGACATTGTATCCATTTTGCCACTTAAACTATCAATAAGTTTTTGCGCTGTTTTTGCGGTAAAACCAAAAATAGCAGTTAAAATTTTTGGGTCTTTATTTATGATAGCATTGTGGAAATCTGCCACGCTTCTAAGGGCTTTATTTAAAAAGTCCATAGCCTTTTTAGAGCCGGTGTTAGGTATAGCATTTTTGAAAAGTAAAAATAAATCTTTATCTGTTTTGGTTAAAAAGCCGTAAAGGCTTGTGCCGTCGTAGGGGGAAAGACTTTCCGAAATATAAAGCCCAAGCATTTGCCCCTTTTCCACGGAAGCAATGCTTGAAGGCGTCATATTGATTTCATAACCAACACCGCCCGCAAGTAAGATTAGGGAACTATCCCCAATTTCAAAAACTTCACCTGTTATGTATGCTATCATATAATTTTATTTTACTTTATTTTTAAAGTTTTTAATTTGTTCTATACGCGCTTGTTTAATTTTTTCTAAAAAGGCTTTTTGCGTGTTTATTTTATTTAAAATCGGGTTCATCTTTAAATGGCAAAGGGCAATAGCCGCGGCATCGGCAACATCATCGGGCTGCAGGACTTCTTTTAATTTTAAAATCAGTTGCACCATCCTTTGCATTTGTTTTTTATCAGCAGCTCCGTTGCCGCAAAGTGTGGCTTTAATTCTGCTTGGCTGGTAAGAGGAAACCTCTATCCCTTTTTGATGTAAAGCAAGCAAGATAACACCGCGCGCTTGAATAGTATGGCCAACACGCGTTGCTTTTTTTAAAAAGAACATTTCTTCCATAGCAGCGCAAGTCGGCTGAAAAATATCGGCAAGGCGCAAAATTTCGCGGTAAGTTTCGTCAAGGCGGGCGGCTAAAGATAAATCTTTGCTTGTATGGATAAGCCCGCAACTTTCCAAAACAGCACCGGCTGACCCGTTATCAACTAAAACGGCCCAGCCGGTTCTATCTAAACCGGGGTCTATGCCCAAGATTTTATTTTTCTTCAAGTTTAGCTAAAATATCGTCGGCAATAGAGTGGTTTGCATAGACATTTTTTGTATCATCGTGTTCGTCTAAAGCTTCCATCATACGCAAAACTTTGCCGGCGGGTTCTTCGTCTTTAATTTCTACTTCGTTAGAAGGAACCATACTGATTTCAGCAGATTCAAGTTTAATTCCTTTTGTTTCCAAAGCGGATTTAACGGCTTCAAAGTTTTCCGGTGCGCAAGTAACTTCAAAACCTTCTTCTTGGGTAACAATATCGTCTGCACCTGCTTCAAGGGCAATATTCATAAGGGTTTCTTCGTTAGTTGCTTCTTTGCTGATTAAAATAACACCCTTTTTGCTAAACATATAAGAAACGCACCCGCTTGTGCCAATGCTGCCGCCTTTATCGGAAAAGATTTTTCTGATTTCGGCAAAAGTTCTGTTTTTGTTATCGGTTGTGCATTCAACAATAACGGCTACAGAACCCGGTCCATAACCTTCATAAGTGATTTCTTCGTAAATTGTGCCTGGGATTTGGCCGGTTCCCTTCATAATAGCGCGTTTAACGTTATCAGCAGGCATGTTTGCTGCTTTTGCATCATCAACGGCTCTTCTTAAACGGGCATTGCTTGCCAAATCGCCGCCGCCGATTTTAGCGGCAATAGTAATTTCTCTGATAAGTTTAGTAAAAACTTTACCTTTTTTTGCGTCAACGAGGGCCTTTTTGTGTTTGATACCGGCCCAGTGTGAGTGTCCACCCATAGTAAAACTCCTTAATATCAAATATAAAATATTTTAGCATATTCTTTTGCTAAATGTTTAATAATATAATAAAATACTTAAA
>JAFQAA010000061.1 GCA_017417005.1 Elusimicrobiaceae bacterium
CCTTGCCGTAGTAAAAAAAGTGGCTACAAGAAATAAAGCTGATATTATTTTAAATAGCCAAGTTGGTAAAGGCACAAAAATAACTTTACTCTTTAATAGGGAAGAAAAACAATGAAAGAAGAAACTTTTATAATGCCGTTAAAAAAAGATATTAAAATTTTAGTGGTTGACGACGATACAAATTTGCGCGAAACTATGAGCGAGCTTTTGGAAATTGAAGGCTATGATGTTTATCAGGCTGGCAGTGCGCGTGAATGTTTAGATTTAGTGGGTAATACCTTTTTTAGTGTAATTTTGATGGACTATAACTTGGTTGACGGAACAGGCCTTGATGTTATTAAAAAAATAAGAACTTTTAATAATGAAAGCCAGGTTATTATGATAACGGCACATGCTTCTTTAAATGCTGTTGTAAAAGCCTTGCAAGAATCTGTTTACGATTTTCTTATTAAACCGGTGGATTTTGACTATTTAAAACGCACAATTAAAATGGCTTTGCAAAAATTTTATTTGGAACAAAGCAATAAAGAACTCTTGCAAGAATTGAAGGTTAAAAATCAAGATTTAAGCAATTTAAATGCAATGAAGTCAAAGTTCTTTTCGGTAGTTTCTCATGATTTATCAAACTCCTTAATGGCTTTAAAAATGAGTTTTGATATGCTTAAAAGAACTATTGAAAACCCCGATGCCAACCAAACAAAAAAAATGGGTTATATGCAGGAAAGTTTAGACCAGATTTTTCTTTTAGTAAAAGATTTAGTTGACTGGGCTGCCATAGAAAAAGGCAAACTTAGACTGGAAAAAATTAAATTTGAACTTACCACTGCTGTTAAAAGCGCGTATGAAGTTTTTAAGGAAAAAGCAAAACTTAAAGAAATTTATATGTCCTTTGAAGGCAGTGAGGAAATTTTCGTCTGGGGGGACCCAAAAAGAATAAGGCAGGTTATCTCAAATATTGCGGAAAATGCTATCCGCCACACTCCTGAAAATGGCAAAATTTTAATATCAGTAGTGAAAATTGACGATAAAAATGCTAAAGTGTCTATAAGGGACTGGGGGCAAGGTATAGCCCCTGAAGATGCCGGGCAGTTGTTTGAAAGTTTTTATCAATCGTCCAATGGCGGAAGGTTGGGCCTTGGTCTTTGCATAGCAAAAGATATTGTTTTAAACCACGATGGCAAAATTTGGGCGCAAAGCGACGGGCTTGGCAAAGGTGCAACTTTTAGTTTCACTTTACCTATTTTTGAGGAAGAGTAGGAGGTTGTTTTATGGCTGGTAAAAAGAAAAAAGTAAAAGTTTTAATTGCAGATGACCAAACCCTTTTTCGCGAGGGTATTAAAGATGTTTTAACCTCGGAAAAGTGGATAGAGGTTGTGGGGGAAGCTGCTGACGGAGAAGAAGCAGTTTCGCTTGTTAAAAAATTAAAACCGGAAGTAATTTTAATGGATATTAAATTGCCAAAGAAAGATGGTATTGCCGCAACAAAAGAAATTAAAAAGACAATGCCTCAAATTAATATTTTAATGCTTTCAAGTTATGAAGATGAAGCTCATGTGATGGAAGCAATACAGGCCGGTGCAAACGGCTATTTAAGCAAAATGTTGCCGGCAGCAGAGCTTGTAAACTCTATTAAAACCTTTACTACGGAAGGGTTAATGATACCGCAACAATTAATGGGTAAACTTTTGCAAGGGCTTAGAAAGATGGGTGATGGCTCTAACCCTGCTTCTCAAAATGTTTTAACTAAAACAGAAATTAAAGTTTTAGATTTACTTGGCCGCGGTATGAGCAACAAAGAACTTGCTATTGAACTTGGTTGTCAAGTAAAAACAATTAAAAATCATTTGAATAATGCTTTTCATAAACTTGATGTTTCTTCTAGAACAGAAGCGGTTGTAAAAGCAATAAAACTAGGTATAATTTCGCCGGATAGATAATGTTTAAAAACATAATAGCCCCTATTAAAAATAATAAAGGACAGCAAACAATAGAATTTGTTTTGCTGCTGGGGGTTATTGTTTCTGCGGTTCTTTTGTTTTTTTCTTTATTTCATAAAGAACTTGCGGGGGGCTTTTTTACCATAGTGGGTTATGTTTTAACTTAAAGGTGTTTATGATAAATATTTTGGGACCTATTAAAAATAAAAAAGCACAAATAGTTTTGCCGGCAGTTTTATTGATACCGACGATACTTTTGGTTATTTATCTTTTATTTGAAACAACAAAAATTTCTAAGGAAAAAATACGCCATCAATTTGCGCTAGATACTTCCTCTTTTGTGGAAATGACCAGCCTTTCCCAATATCTAAACGCAACGGCCTATGTAAACGGGGCTTTCCCGTTTAGACTATTTAGAGATTTTTTTGAAGCAAATAATCCCCAGTTAAAGCCCGATGAATATGCGGAAAACGCTTCCAGTTTGCAACCTGTAAGTTTGTATGATTATTATTATCAGGCAGGAGCATTTCCTGCGATGTCTGATTATAACTCTGCTCCTAAAGCAACCGATACCAAGTGGGACTTGCACTATTACGGCAATACCCGTAAAG
The DNA here is from genome assembly GCA_017417005.1 of Elusimicrobiaceae bacterium. GTDB lineage: Bacteria > Elusimicrobiota > Elusimicrobia > Elusimicrobiales > Elusimicrobiaceae > Proelusimicrobium. Next base: position 2,549 of record JAFQAA010000061.1, read on the forward strand.
AATGGGAAAAAGATACCCCGAAAGCTGA
>JAFQAA010000062.1 GCA_017417005.1 Elusimicrobiaceae bacterium
AACAAGGCAATTAAAAATATTTTTATAGAAAAACACGCTGTTTAAAAACAGCGTGTTTTTTTATTTATAAAAAATAGCAACGATTAAATCTTTTCGGAGAGGGAGGGATTTGCCCTGCATAAATTTCCTAACGGAAATTTTGCTCGGGCCTGCCCTCGTGATGCTCGCCTTTCGCTATGCTCAAACTCGCATAACACTGCGGGCTTCAAAGCCCTACACAACAGCAAGCAGTTGCTGTTGTTCCATCAGTAAAAAATTAAGCCACCATAAAGGTGGCTAAATCTTTTCGGAGAGGGAGGGATTTGAACCCTCGATACCTTGCGGTATACAGGTTTTCGAGACCTGCTGTTTCAACCACTCACACACCTCTCCTTAGACTTAAATTATATAAAATTAAAAGGATATAAAAAAAGAAAGTTGTTGTTGTAAATGACAAAGAAAAACATAACGTATTTTTTTAACAATGCTTTTGTTCCAAATTCAGTCCCAGCAGAGCAAATTTTTTTAGCGAGTATTTTGCGTTTAGAAATTTGCAAAATAGAGCATATAATTTTTAGCAAGGATTTTTGAGGAAATTTTAATTAGCTTTTTTTCTACTGAGAAAAAAGCGTTTCTTTCAAACGAGGTATACCTCGCGGGGCGGCAGCCCCATGTATCCGAAGTTTGAAAAAAATTAAAATTTACCAAAAAGCCGCCGCTAAAAACGAACGCCTAAAGAGGCCTCGGCGCCAAGTCCATAGTGATTATAATTTGCGGCTAAACTTAAATCAAGATAAGAAGGCAATTTAAAATTTAAACCAACTGCCGCTTTAGGAGTGGTAACAAATTCCCTGCGACCGATTAATGATGGGTCATCGGCGCTTTCGGCTGTGAAGTGGGCATAATCAACGCCACCGCCGATATAAGGCACGACATAAGGCGTTTTGAAAGATAAAACAAAACTTGCACTATATTGGGTAATGGTAAAATCTCTATGCACGCCGTTTTGCGCCATAATAACAATCATAGGTTGGAAAGTATATAAAATCTCAGTAGGTTTTGTTATACCCCATTTTAGACCGCCCCCGGCAATAGTAAGGCCATCCCAGGAAGTCGCGCGGACAAAGCCATCTATGCGGAAAGGAAGACCGATTTCCCCCTGAATTAAAGGCATAAATTTGCCTGCATCATCACGACCAAAAGCGGTATTATGTTTGTTTGGACGCGGCATATAAACGCCTCTTGCTGATAACTGAAAACCACCCCAGCCTAAAATGCGTCCTGTGGTATAACTTGCAGAGCCTAAAAGCCCACTAATATCTTTGGCAAAATGGCGTATATTTTGCGGTGTTGCATAAGTGGAAAAAGCATCAAAATCAAGTTCTCTTGCATTAAGGCCAAAAGAACAGCAAATAAAAGTGATAAACAAAACAAGTTTCTTCATAATTCTCCTAGTCGGTAAATTTAATATAGTCGCCTTCGCTTAAATCTTTTATTGCCCCTGCGGCAACTTCCAGCGTATATAAAGATTTTAGCACTATTGGACTAAAATGCCAAGACCTCATATCCTTTATAATTTTTAAAACTTTAAAATCTTTTGAAATAAAAACCGCGTCAATATTAAAACGCATAAAACAAGTGTGAATTTGGGAACAGGGTTTTAAAACTATACCTTGCCCCTCTTTTAAACTTTTTTTGCCAAGCAGACCAATAAGACGCCCTAAAAAGCTGGCCTTCATTTCCAAATCAGAGGCAATAATTTTGCCTGTTTTTGCATTAACACATTTCATTTTAATTATCTAAAAGAACTTTTGTATTTTTTAAGACAAAAGTACGAACTTCGGCTTTATATTTTTTATCTAAATATTTAAAATCTTGCGGGTAAGAAACCCGGTAAATTTCTTTTTGCCCTTTTTTATATTTTGAGGCAAAAACTATAATATCTAAACTATCATCAAAACTAATTTGACAAAGAACACTTGAAGATTCTTTTATTTTTCGTGCAGAAACTATTTTTAAAATCGGTTTTTGACAAGTGTTTTTTGTATCTGTTTTTGCCAAACCTTCAATAGCATTTTTTATTTTTAAATCTAATTCTTTTGAAGTTATGGCAAGGTTTTTATAGCCACCAAGTTCGCGTGGCATTTCTAAAAAAGAGCCAAAAGAATTTTTGTTTAAAGCGATATTTTCTATCTTAAATAATTTGCAAAAAGTTATTTTATAATCGCCATCTTGCTGTTTTTGCACTTGGCTGACTTCTAAAGAAGCAAAAGCACAAGCAGGCAAAAACAGCAAGAGAAAAGCAAATAACTTAGTCATTAACCCTTTCCACATAAGAATCAGTGCGGGTATCTATGCGGATTTTATCGCCTTCGTTAATAAACAAAGGAACTTTAATTTCCAGGCCTGATTCAAGGGTGGCGGGCTTTGTCATATTGGCAACAGTGTCGCCTTTTACCCCGGGAACGGTAGAAACAACTTTTAAATCAACCTTAATCGGAAGTTCAATATTAAATAACTGGCCGTTAATAAAAAGACCCATAACTTCCATATTATCAATTAAATATTTTAATTGTTGTTTAAGTTTTTCCGCCGGAACAGCAATTTGTTCAAAGGTGGCAGAGTCCATAAAATAAACCATATCGCCTTCTTTATAAAGATAGCTGTGCGGGCGTTTTTCAATTTCAATTTCCTTAAATTTATCTTCGGGGCGATAGCTGGTTTCAATAATTGAACCGGTGTTTAAATTGCGAAGTTTAACACGAACGACCGCTCTTGCTTGGCTTTTGCGGTGGTGTTGGTATTCAATAATTTCAACCAATTCGCCGTTTTCGTTTTCAAAAATTAAACCTTCTCTAAAGTCTGGTGTTCCAATCATAATTTCTCCTTTTTATTTCGTTAAGATTTTTGCGCCTTTTGGGGTTAAAACAAAAGTATCTTCGTATCTTATACCGAATTTATCATCATAATACAAACCCGGCTCAATAGTAAAGACGGAATTTGTTTTTAATAAAGCTTGACTTTTGGGGCTTAAATAGGGCGTTTGATGTATTTTAAGCCCAAGGCCGTGGCCAAGGCTATGGATAAAATAACTGCTATCAAAACCGGCTTTATCCATAAAATCACGCGCGGCACTATCCAAAGTTGTTGCACGAATGTTATCCTTAGCAAGAGTAGCGGCATAATCGTGGGCCTCTTTTACTACATCAAAAGTTTTTTGCCATTCTTTGCTAACTTTACTGCCAAACCACCAACTTCTTGTTATATCCGAGCAATAGCCTTTATATTTGCAACCGAAATCAACTAAAACGGGTTCGTTTTGTTTTAATTTTCTATCGCTGTTATGATGATGGGGATTAGCGGTATTTGCACCAAAAGCTAAAATTGTATCAAAAGCAAGGCCTTGCCCGCCCAGTGTTTGCATAATGCTTTCAAGAAGAGCAGCACCTTGTTTTTCGCTCATACCGGACTTAAGTTGTTTTTTAAAAATTTCAAATGCTCTAGCTGAAATATGGCAGGCTTTGGAAATTATTTTAAGTTCACTTTGGGTTTTAACTTCCTGGGCTTGCTCTAAAAAGCCGGGCCTTGTTTTAAAACCGCAGGATGCCAAAGCCGTGCCTTCTACATAAGGCGCCAAAGTGGAATCAAAAGCCTTATTTTTAAATTTGCTTGCTTTTTTACAGACATCTTCAATATCTAAACTATCAACCAAAGTTATATAGGGGGCTTTGCGCTTAAAATCGGCACTATACATCTTTTTTGTAAAGCAATAGACTTTGCTTTGAGTTATTAATAAATAAGCATCGCTTGGACTATAAAAAAAGAAATCTGTAAGATATCTTATTGTGTCATTTTCTAAGACACAAAAAGCCTGTATGTTTTCTTTTTTAAGTAATTTTTGGAATTGTTTTAATTTCTCGTTCATTTTATTTGTATTATTCCTTTTTTAGTCATATAAAAACAATCTTCCCAGCGAACGCCGTATTTGCCTTCAAGATAAATGCCGGGTTCAATACTGAAACAATAATTTTCTAAAATCGGCTCATTATTTAATTGGCTGATATCGGCAAGTTCGTGATCCTGCATACCAATGCCGTGGCCTGTTCTGTGGGTAAAATATTTGCCATATCCGGCTTGATCAATTATGCTTCTAGAAATATTATCAATTTGAGCACCGCTCATTTTGCATTTTGCTTCTTTTATTGCTTTATCGTGAGCGCGTTTTACCAAAGATAAAATTGTTTTATATTCTTTTGGTGCCTTAGAGCCAAACCAAAAACAGCGCGTCATATCGGCGCAATATTCTTGATATTTTGCGCCCCAATCAAATAAAACTGCTGTATTTTTAGTTAGTTTTGTTCCGTCGCAAACATGGTGCGGATTTGCCGTATTTGCTCCAAAGGAAACCATCAATTCAAAAGAGAAACCTTGCCCGCCAAGTCTAGCCATTTCATCTTCAAGTTTGCGTTTTAACTCAATTTCAGTAATGCCGGGTTTTACATATTTTTGAATATTTTTATAGGCTTGCATTGAGATTTTGGTGGCCTTGCGCATAAGTTTAAGTTCTTCTTCTGTTTTGGTTATTCTTAGGAGAGAAATTAAAGAAGAACTTTCCTTAAACCCTGCTTTAAGATAGATTTTGGCAGCAGAATATAACTCTTTATTTTCATCAAAAGCAAGTTTTTTAAGATTTAGTTTTTTTACTTTTTTAACAAGTGCTTCTGGGCGGTTTTTATCTTCGCTAACAAAAAGAGCCTCTTTATATTTTTGTTTAAAAGAACCTTCATATAAACTGCGGGAAAAAACAATTATATGTTTTAAAGTAATAAGTAAAATAGATTCATCCTCGTGGAAAAAATCCCCAAGAAAATATTTTGTATCCGTAAAATCAGATATTATAAGGCCTTCAAGATTATTTTTTTTAAGCAAATTTCTTAAATTTTTTAATTTGATTGCATTTATCTTCATAAATATATTATAGCAAAGGTTCAAGTTGGCTTGATAAATCAAGCCATTTATTTTCCGTTTCGCTAATCTCCTTATTTAAAAAAGCAAGTTCTATGCTAAGTTGACTATCGTAATTTTTAATTAAACTTTTCTCTAGCATTTCTTTTTGCTTGGTTAGATTTTCAAGTTTCTTTTCAAGAGTTTTCATTTCCCTTTTGATAGGAGCAGCCTGGGCGCGAAGTTGGGCTGCCGCGCGGCGTTTTTGGGCTTGAGCACCGCTTTGGGCTTTATCTTTAGAAGAAGCCTTGCCCCAATTTCTAAGAATATAATTTTTATAATCTTCCATATCGCCGTCGTAGGAAGATATTTGGTGATTTTCAACAAGTAAAAGTCTATCACAGACGGCCTCAATAATATGAAAATCGTGGGTTACTAAAATAACTGCCCCGTTATAATTGTTTAAGGCTTCTATTAGGGCTCTGCGCGAAACAATATCAAGGTGGTTTGTGGGCTCATCAAGAATTAAAATATGCGGACTTGAAATTGTTATTAAAGAAAGTAAAAGCCTGCTCTTTTCCCCACCAGAAAGTTTTTCTATAAGAGTATCCGCCTTAGATTTTTCAAGACCAAAAGAGGCAAGATGGGTATAAACTTGAGCTTCCTTAGCATCGGACATTTTTTCCCTGGCAAGTTCATAAGGGGTTTTTTCAATATCTAAAAGTTCGGTTTGATGCTGGGCAAAATAAGCAATTTTTAATTTGCGGGCATAAGTCATTTTGCCGCTTTGACTTTGTATTTGGCCGCTTAAAAGTTTGGCAAAAGTTGATTTTCCGTTTCCGTTTGCACCAAGCAAAGCAATTTTATCATCTTGGGAGATACTTAGATTTATATCTTTTAGAACAATTTTATCTCCGTATCCGCAAGAAACATTTTCAAGCGTAAATAAATAAGAATCTAAAATTTGAGTTTGAGGAAAAGTAAAACGCACGCTACGCTCCAAAGGTATTTTGGGAGCATCACCAAGGCGTTCTAGCATTTTTAAACGGCTTTGCGCTTGTTTTGCTTTGGTTGCTTTGGCTCTAAATCTATCAACAAAGGCTTGAAGATGGCGGCGGGTTTCCTCGTATTTTTTGGCATCTTTAATAATTTGCTCGGTTTGTTCGTGGCGTTGGCGTTCATAAGAATCATAATTGCCGTTAAAAACTTTTAGTTTGCACTCGTCAACTAAAATTATCTTATCGCAAATTCTGTTTAAAATATTTCTATCGTGGCTAATGATAATTAGGGTTTTATCAAGTTTTTCTAGGGCATCTTCAAGCCAGATAGAAGTTTCAAGATCAAGGTGGTTTGTAGGTTCGTCAAGCAAAAGGCAATCTGAAGGCATAAATAAAGCAGCCGCTAAGGCCGCGCGCATACGCCAACCGCCAGAAAATTCTTTTAAGGGACGGCTTAAATCTTGCTCGCTAAAGCCAAGGCCCCCAAGTATGGCACTAGCACGCGCTGGCGCGCTATGAGCGCCAAGGGTGTCAAGTTTATCATAAATTTCCGCCAGGCGAACACCGGTTGGGTTCTTTTCAAGTTCGTCGTAAAGTGCTTTCATTTGCTTATCGGAATTTAAAACATGGTTTAAAATTGTTTGGTTTATATCTTTGATATCCTGCTCTACTGAAGCAATACGCGTATCTTTTGAAATATTTATTGCCCCGCCATCAGGATACAACTGCCCCAAAATAAGTTTAAATAAAGTTGTTTTACCGCACCCGTTTAGGCCGACAAGCCCAACCTTGTGGCCTTTATCAATAAAGCAAGAGGCATCTTCAAAGATGCTTCTTTTGCCTATATGATAACTGAGTGAGGAAATATCTATCATTTATAAAACTTGTTTTAAAACTATGGGTAAATTGCTTTGTTTAGTTTTACGAGCGGAAATTTTATCCGTTCTATCTTTTGCCCCTATAATGTTAAAAGAATAAGAAACAATAATTTCCTGATCGCTGTATTCAATATTTTTTATTTGAAAAAAGCCATCGTTTAAATTGCCGGCACTTTCAACTAAAATAAGCATTTCTTTTGAAAAATCTATTTTTTCATCTTCTAAAGAAAGTAAATCTTTTACCTTTTGGTATTCTTGCTGAGTTTTTATAACTTGATATTTGGCCAAAGCCTTTATCATAGTTATTTTTTCTTTTTCTAAAGTCGGATCTTCCTGATAATTAATTGAAGAGTTTTCATAAGAAGGTTGCGGGGTTATATCGCTTCTATAAAGAACCTCCCCCGGAATATTTGCCAGTTCTTCATCCATAGCAACTCTATCGGCTTCTAAAAGATCCTGTATTGTTTGGGGGTCTTGCATTTTTTTTGTATATTTGGGGTAAAGATAATATTGCCAGAGTAAACCGGCACAAATTACCCCTGAAACAAAAATAATTAAATTATCTGTTTTCATTTTTCCAAGTTCCAAATTCCGCCGTTATTATAGATTTTAGACCGCCCCTTGGCGTAAACTCGCCTATCACTCTTGCACATTGGGGCTTACAGGCTTTAACAATATCATCTAAAATCTTGTTTGCAATATTTTCCATAAAAATACCCATATCTCTATATTCCAAAAGATAGTATTTTAAAGATTTAAGTTCCAAGCAAAGTTTGTTTGGAATATACTCTATGGTTATTGTGCCAAAATCAGGCAAGCCTGTTTTAGGACAGACGGAAGTAAACTCCGGCAGGACAATTTTTACTAAGTAATCTCTATTATACTGGTTTTCCCAGCATTGTATATCCGGTAAAACCGCATTTGCGCCTTTTCTGGCGTGGTCTTTGGTATAACCAAAGTCTATATCATTCATACTTTAACCTCACAGAATTAATAAAAATTATAAATAAAGAAACAAATAAACAAAAAATAAATTGATACCAAGATATAATTTTATCGGCTTGGGTTAAGAAGAAAAATAAGCCGATGCCTATTACAAGCGCAAGCAGGATATTTTGCTTCATAATACTATGCATTTTGCCATATATATCAAAGATTTTTCTAACTGCCCCAAAATCGCGCGTTTGTAAAACAATATCAACCCAACTTATAAAGGGGCTATCTTCCCGGGCAAAAGCAATGGCACCGGAAGCCTCCAAAAGAGCCAAAATATCGTTGAAACTATCCCCTATCATTGTGGTTTTTTTGCCTAGATTATTTGTAGCAGCAATACGGGCAGCCTTATCGCGTGGATACATATCCCCAATATAGTTTTTTATTCCAGCTCTATTTGCGACAATTTGTAAGGCGGGCGTATTATCGCCAGAAAGCAGACAAAGTTCTTTGCCTTGCTCCTGCAAATAAGAAACAACACTTTTAACATTTGCCCTTAATTTATCGGTAAAGCAAACACAACCCATAAATTTATTATTTTTAGAAAGATAAAAAATAGTTTTTCTGAGTTCTTGAGTATTACTGGCAAGTTCAACTTTAATACCCTTGCCTTCAAGCCAGGCTTTTCGGCCGGCAAAAATTATATCTTTTTGCGTGCGAACTATTGTGCCATAGCTGGGGTGCAGTTCGGTTGAAATTATAGGTTCCGGCACAATTTTATTTGTGCGGCAATATTCCTTTAAAGCTTTGGCAAAAATTGTTGTGCTTCCTTGCTGGGAAGTTGCCGCGGCTAAAGCTACTTCTTCTTCGCTATAGCCTTTGGCTGGCAAAATTTGGTCCACTTCTAAATTACCTGTTGTTAGAGTGCCTGTTTTATCAATATATATAATATCGCTTTTCTTAATCATTTCAAGGGCATTTGGATTATTCATAGTAATCTTATTATTTAAAGCCCCTTTCTTCATATATCTTAAAGGTAAAAGCAAACAGGCCATATAAATAACCGGCCCGCTTAAAGCAAGAATAAAAACAAAACTATTGAAAGCTTCCAGCAAAGTTTTATCTTTTAAAACATACACACTTAAAAAAGCATAAATAAAAGCAAAAGAAACAAAACATAAAACCATAAAATAACTATATAAATCTAAAAAGCTTTTTGCGCTTATCTTTTTTTGTTCGCTTATTTTTAAAGCGTTTAAAACCCGGGCAAGTTTGGAACTTTTAATGGAACTTTTGACCTCTGCAATAACCGGGCCACCCTTGTTAATACTGCCGGCAAGCAGCAAATCTCCGGGCTCTTTTGCCGCAAGGGTTATATTGCCGGTTAAAAGGTGTTCATCGGCCAAAGTTGTGCCTTCTAAAATAATGCAGTCAAGTGGTACTCTTTGGGCAACATTTATTAAAATTTTTTGTCCAGCCTTTATTTCCGAAGTAAAAACCTTGGTTTGTTTTTCCCCTTCAACTAAAATTGCCGATTTGGAAATAAAATTATCTAAACTGCTGATAAAATTAAAGGAATAACTGATATTGCTAACTTCCTTTGCTTTTAAAAAATTAGCGAAACAAAAAGTTAAAGGAACAAGCAAAAATAAACCTGATATCTTATAACCGACAGGGCCAAGCAAATTATTTGTAATAGGGAAAATAAGTAAAGCAAGAGCATTTAAAGTTATAAAAAAGTTAAAACCAATTTGAGAAGAGGCAACTTCCCTATACGCATTTCTTAAAAACAAATCGCCCCCTAAAAAGAAAAAGATAACACTTGAAATAAAAAGAGTCGTGCCGGAAAAAGCAAATAAATACCCCATAAGAATTATCAGCAGGCCTAAAATAGAAAGCCACCCTCTTAAATTATAGGAAGAACTTGCAAAAACTTTTGACATAAATTATATCCTTTCAAGCCTCTTGTTAATTACGGCTTGGCGGCCCTTTTCTGATGCCATTAGTTTAATTTTAGCATCATAGCGTTTACTATTGGCAGGGTCTAATTCTTTAGCCACAATATAATTGGAAACTGCTTTAACAGGATCTTCAATAGCATAAATATCGCCGGTAAATTCATAAGAGGGAGCGTATTTATTATCTATGGTTTTTAGAGTATCAAGATCCGCTAAGGCAGCTTCATAATCGCCTTGATCAAATAAAAGTTTAGCCCTTTCAAAAATAGCTGGGATATAAGCATTATTTATACCTAAGGCAGCATTAAAATCATCAAAGGCATTTTGATATTTATTAAGCATCAAAAAAGTAAGCCCGCGTTTATAATAAGTTTTATAATCTTTTTTACGGGAAGCCAAAACCTCACTATAACCATCAAGAGCGGCTTTAAAATTAGTCATTTTATAATCTAAAATTGCTTTGTTTAAAATAATTTCTAAATTTTGCGGTTCAAGACCTAAGGCATTTTCTAAATCTTGCATAGCTTCCTGATTTTTATTTAACATTTGACTAGCTTTTGCGCGATTTACATAAGCAATAGTATATTCGGGTTGGATTTCAAGCGCTTTTGTTAAATAATAACTTGCAAGTTGGGGGCGTTTTTGCTCAATATAAAAAACTGCAACATTGTTTAACAGATCAACTTGTTTTGGAGCAAGTTTTAAGGCGGAGTTATAATCTTTGGCGGCCATATCATCTTCGCCAAGTTTTTCATAAACAAGAGCGCGGTTAATTAAAGCAGAAGTATAGGCAGGATCCTTTTTTAAAATTTGGTTATAAAGTCTTAAAGCTTGTTCAAGTTTATTTTCTTTAACAAGTTGGGTTGCTTTTATAAACTTGCTATCATTTCTTGCGCAAGCATTAAAAAATAAAGTTAAAATTGTCAAAGATATTAAAAAATATTTCATTTTTGAACCTCTCTTTTTTGTTTAAATTTTTTATACTCGTCTTTTAAAATGCACCAGGCAAGCATTAGGGCCCCAATAGTAATAAAACTATCTGCGACATTAAAAACCGGCCATACAATAAAATTAAAATAATCTATAACATAGCCGATAAAAATTCTGTCATATAAATTACCTAAAGCTCCGCCGATAATAAACACCCAACCAAAAGCCGAGGTTTTGCCAAGAATAAAAATATCCTTGCGGTATTTTATCAGCGCAAATAAAACTATAAGACTTACAAAAATTAACAAGGTGTTTCCATTTTGAAAAATACCAAAAGCCGCTCCTGTGTTTTGAACATAAGTCAATTTAAAAAAAGGCAAAACATCAATATTACCTATTTCTTTTAAACTTGACAAAGCCCATATCTTGCTTATTCTATCTAAAACGAAAATAAGCAAGATATATAAAAGGGGCGTTTTATAACTTTTAAACGGGAACACTTATTTTTTCTTCCTCTAAAACTTGGGCGCATCTTGCGCATAAATCGGAGTGTTTTGAATCTGCGCCGATATCCTGTTTCCACTGCCAACAGCGCGGGCATTTTGAGCCTTCTGCGTGTTCTATAACAATATCAAGCTTATCTGCCAGACCCTCAGTTAAGGCCACTTGGGAAACAATGGAAGCCTCCGGCCATAAATTAAGAGTATTTGTTAAAAACTCTTTCATTTTTGGCTCAGAAGTTTTAAACACTACTTTTGCCTCTAAAGAAGATCCGATTAAACCTTTTTGGCGGGCTTCTTCAAGGGCTTTTAAAACTTGGCTGCGAATTTCGCGCATTTTAGTCCATTTTTCAACAATTTCATTGCTTACTTTATAGCCCGTATTTTCCGGCATATCACTGAGGAAAATACTTTCTTCTAAATCTTCGCCAAGAGGTAATTTTTTAAGTTCCTGCCAGGCTTCTTCCGCTGTGAAAGAAAGAATTGGAGCAAGTAATTTTAAAATTGTAAGAACAATTTGACTGAGTGCTGTTTGCGCGCTTCTTCTAGACTCAGAATTTGCCCCTAAAGTATAAAGTCTATCTTTAGAAGCATCAAGCATTAAGGAAGAAAGGTCAAGTATGCAAAAATCAGTAATTGCTCTAATAGCCTTTCTTAACTCAAAAGTTTTATAATCTTGGCGGACTTCTTTAATTAAATCATCCAAGCGACCAAGCATATATTTATCAAGGTCGTTTAAGTTTTCATAGGCAACCTGGTGTTTAGATGGTTCATAATCAGATAAATTGCCAAGAGCATAGCGGATAGTGTTTCTGATTTTTCTATAACTATCAATAGGGCCTTCCAAAATCTTTTCGGAAAGGCGGACATCATCTGAATAATCCGTAAAACTTACCCATAATCTTAAAATATCGGCGCCGTTTTTATTGATAATTTGGTCCGGTTCAACGCTGTTGCCGGCACTTTTGTGCATAGCGCGGCCTTCTTGGTCCAAAATCATCCCGTGAGTAATAACCTTTTTGAAAGGCGCTTTGTCTTCTAAAACAGCAGAAGCAATTAAGGAAGTTTGGAACCAACCGCGGTGCTGGTCGGAACCTTCCAAATAAACATCGGCAGGAAAGCCAAGATCTCTATATTTTAAAGTTTCCTTCCAAGATACACCGGAATCAAACCAAACATCCAAAATATCTTTTTCTTTAGTAAATTCTTTACTACCGCAAGAACAGGTATAATCTTTGGGCAAAATTTGCTCGCAAGTATCGGTAAACCAAAAATCACTGCCTTCTTTTTTGGCTCTATCCGCAATATATTTAAATAAGGTTGCATCAACTTGCACTTTGCCGCATTTCTTGCAATAAAATACCATCAAAGGCACACCCCAGAAACGCTGGCGGCTTAAACACCAATCAGGGCGGAGTTCAACCATAGAAGTAATTCTCTTTTGACCGCCTGCCGGATACCATTTAACCTTTTCAATTTCGCTAACAAGTTTTTTGCGTAAATTATCTTTATCAACGGACATAAACCATTGTTCTGTGGCGCGGAAAATGATTGGGTTTTTACATCTCCAACAATGCGGATAGCTGTGCGTGATATCCTGTTGTTTGATAAGGGAGCCAAGTTCTTTAAGGCGTTCTATAATGATAGGATTTGCTTTAAAAATGTGTAAACCTTCAAACTCGCCGGCATCTTTGGTAAAAACACCCTTTTCATTGACAGGGCAGAAAATATCAAGATTCCATTTAAGGCCGGCATAAAAGTCATCTTCGCCGTGGCCGGGAGCTATGTGAACAATACCTACACCGCTATCCATTGTAACAAAATCAGTATTGATAACCGGGTTTAATTTTTTGTTTAAAGGATGTTCGTATTTGATACCGACAAGATCTTTACCTGCCACTTTTGTGGAAGATAGTATTTTTAAATCGCACTCTTTAATAAAATTATCGGCAAGTTTATCAGCGGCAATAATATAAGAGCCTTCTTCTTGGAGCATAACCCTGTAATCTTCATCAGCGTTAACGGCTGCTGCCATATTGGCAGGAATAGTCCAGGGTGTTGTTGTCCAAATAGTTAAATAAATATCTTTAGAGGTATCAATATCTTTAAAAATTTCCTCTTTGTATTCTTTGATTTTAAAGCGTAAGTAAATTGAGGTGGAAACTTTATCGTGATATTCGGTTTCGGCATCGGCTAGCGCAGTTTCACAAGTAGGGCACCAATAAATTGCCTTTTTGCCTTTATAAACATAGCCTTTTAAAAGAGCATCAAAAAAGGCTTCGGCAGTAAGGCCTTCGTATATGGGCGACATTGTAAGATAAGGATTATCCCAATCGCCAAGCACGCCAAGGCGTTTAAAACCTTCCCTTTGGATATTGACGAAATTTTGCGCAAAAGCGCGGGCTTTTTTTCTAAAAGCAGGGATATCGGTAATTTCCTTTTTGTCTATTTTCATTTCTTTAATGAGGGCTTGTTCTATCGGAAGGCCGTGGCAATCCCAACCGGGCACATAAGGCGTATAATAACCCATTAAGGCGTGGGCTTTAATAATAATATCTTTTAAAACTTTGTTTAAAGCGTGGCCCATATGGATACGGCCATTGGCATAAGGGGGGCCGTCGGCAAGGATAAATTTTTCTTTTTTGCTGGCTTTTGCAAGCATTTTTTTATAGAGTTCTAAATCTTGCCAGAATTTAAGCAAGGTCGGCTCTTTTGTGGCAAGACCTGCACGCATCGGAAAATTTGTTTTAGGAAGTAAAACGGTTGCTGAATATTTATTTTTGTTTTGATTGTTTTTTTGTTGGTTTTGTTGCTTATTTTCTGTCATTTTTAAATTTCAATTTCTCAATTAAATAGTTTTAAAGGATACTTTTGCCTCCCTTTAGTATATATATTAATTATATAATATTACGAGGCGCGTGAGAATAGGAAAAATTTTAAAGAAATAATTTTTATTATTTAAAAAAATGCTATTTAAATTTATATTTTAAGCAAGTAGCAAAGCAGTTTGCTTCACTCCACTCTGCGAAAATTAAAAAGCACCCCAATTTTTTTTAAAGAGAGATTCGGCTTCCGTCAAATTTCTGACGAAATTTGTGTTATTTAGCACGAGGTTTTTTTTGCAAAAATTTTGTGGAAAGTTTGAAGCCGAGTGCGACTGAGTGTATACTGTTAAAGGCCGGAGGCCGAAGTATCCGAAGGAGCAGAGGCAAAAAAATTTACCAAAATTTGACGCAAAAAATCGGAGAGGGAGGGATTCGAACCCTCGATACGGGAAATCCCCCGTATGACGGTTTAGCAAACCGTTGCCTTCAGCCACTCGGCCACCTCTCCAATTACTCAAATTTTTAAAGGCAAAAGTTTTACCTTACTTACTAATTATAGCAAAATTACACGAAAAAATAAAAACTTATTTTTAAATCAATTAAAACTATCCAAATCAAATAAAGTGTTTTCCTGTAAAATAGCTGGATATTCTTGAAATATTTGCCCCTCTAAAATATGACCGCCTTTATTTTTATCTCTACCACCCCATTGCTTAAAGAAAAAAGGAACTTTTTGTTCTTGACATTGTTTTTTTATATCAAAAACCCATTCTTTTTGCATAGGGCGGGCATTTTCGCCTGATTCCCCACCAAGAATAACCCAATCTATTCCTTTTAAATCAAGATTTTTTAAATTGCTCAAAAGCGGTTCTAAAGATAAAAACTTTGTTTTAGCATTACACTTTTTTATTAAATCAAGTCGGTAGAGATATTCTGAACTTTCTATTGTTGTGCCCATTAAAATATTATCATACCACGGCAATTTATCGTTTAATTCCAACATCCTTTCTGGCCTTTTTGTAAGTATTTGATATTTATGCTGTGGGGTGTTTTTAATCGTTTCAAAAATTTTGAGTAAAAATTCT
>JAFQAA010000063.1 GCA_017417005.1 Elusimicrobiaceae bacterium
TGTGAAAAGCTTTTACGAAATTTGCAAAAAGTAAATCTTTTATCTATAATAAAAGAAATCTCTTTTATGCAAATATAGCTTGTAAAGAGCCACAAAAAGAGCCACATTTATATACGGAAAGTTTATATCTTGTCCGGGGTGCTTTAGAGGGAGAGGGTTTTTTAAGGCGAAAACCCTCTCTTTTTTGTTTTTATACGACGGAAAAATATTGATTTTTTTATGTATCTTTTGGCACGCATTAAGCGCATAATGACGCATAAAGGAGCCACAAAAGAGCCACACTATTTTAACTTCGGAAGTTTGCTTATAGCGTTATGCAAAGTTTGTGGAGCAAGATGTGCGTAAATCTCTGTCATTTTAATAGAGCTATGCCCTAAAAGCTTACTTACACTATAAAGATCAACGCCGGCCTGCACTAAATGACTTGCAAAAGTGTGTCTTAGAATATGTAAAGAGCCTCTTTTAGGGGCACCTGCGCGGAAATTTTTATCTTTAAGAGCTTTGCAAAATGCTGCTGTAATAAAGTGGCTGTTATCTCTTGAGCAATCGCCTAACTCTTGAATTACAAATTGATTTTTGGAGTATTTCTGTGTATCTTTTAGGGTTTCTTTCAATTCCTGGGTTAAAGGAACATATCTGTAATTATCCGTTTTGTTGGCCGCAACATATATTTGGTTGTTTTTAAAATCAATATCTTGCCATTTAAGCTGTGCCATTTCGGCCCTGCGTAAACCTGCTTGAGCGCCAAGTAAAATAATTAAACGCCAATTTGGTAATAAAGAAAGCATTTGTTTTAATTCTTTTTCGGTATAGAAATCTATTCTTCCTTTTTTCTCTTTAAATTTTGCAATATCTTGCCAGCGCTGCATTGGCACAAGCTCCCATTTTTCCGCTTGGCGCATCATAGCTTTAAGGGCTCGGATAACTCTATTTATTCCAGCATGGCCCCTGCCCTCTTTTGCGAGATTTTCTTTTAATTGTTGCAGAGCGTTAGGCGTAATATCGGATAATAACCGGATGTTGATATGTTTTTTTAAATATCTTATTGCCGCGTGATAATGCTCTGTGGTTCTTTCTTTACGCTCAAGGGATATAAAACTATTAAATTTAAGCAAAAACTCGTCAAATGTTAGATTTGGCGTGTAGGAAATATCTTTTATTGTTTTAGTTTTTTGGCGTATTTCTGCAAATTTAATTTCGGCAATTCTTTTATCTTTGGTATACAAAGATGGACGGCAACGCTTGCCGTGTTCGTCAAAATAATTAGCATACCAAACACCATTTCTTTTATATATACCCATTATTTTTTACCTCCTGTGTATGGTTTGGCAAGGTTGGCGGATAATAACGCTTGCGCAAGATCTTTATCTTGGGAGTAATCAAAGCCTTTAATTTCCGGCGGCCGCACTTTAACATTACAAAGCAGCCGGAAATATTTATCGCGCGTGCAATAAATTAAATTAACCTTACCTTTATTTAAAAAATCTTCTGTAAAAATTTTTGCCTCTTCGGCTTTTTGTTTTTTCTGCCTGTTTTTTGAGTGAATTTCCGGAGTATCAACGCCGCGCACTCTGACGGACATATTTTTACAGATAACTTTCCAAAAACATTTTTCTATATCTATTTTAAAAGTGTCGCCGTCAATAACTTTTAAAACTTTAACATTAAAAAAATTGCTTGCTTCCTGTTCGGTCGCAAAAGAAAAAGTTGGTAAAAGTAAAAATAAAAATAAAAAATTTTTCAAAATCAATTTATACTTCATCTCTCAAAAAAATAGTATCAATTTTTTTAATCTCATTTGACGTTTCTTTTATTAAAGATAAATACATGGTCTTGAGTAGCGTTTTATTTTGATTATAAAGTTCTTCTGGTATTAAGTTCTTTTTATAAGAAAGTTCTGTTGCGAAATCAAGTAAAGGAATTAAATTTGATTTTGACTTTAAAGTTAAATTGGGGTTTGAAAGGTTTTGAAGGCAATATGCGGTTATACAAGATAAAACTATAATTTCCGGGTTATCTTTACTTGTTGTTTTTAATTCCGTGTTTATTATTTTTTGGGAAATGTTATTAAAAACTTCCGGTATATCTTTCTTTTTTGTTTTTTTAAATTCTGTTTCTAATTGCGCGAGTGTATGCAAACAATTTTCCTTTATTGTTTTTTTATTGTATGAAGATGAGTATATTTTATTTGATGTGAATTTGTCAAAAAAATACCATACGGGTAGATAAAACAGAAAACCTAAAGGTGTTCTAAAGATTATAGGTATAAGTCCCCAAGCCCAATATACTTTTTTTGATACTAAAGGTATGATTATTGAGATGAAAAAGAAAATAAAATTTCCGGCTGCAAAAAAAACGCTTGATTTAAAAGTTTTGCCTTTTTCTTCTTCTATTCCTTGCTTTACTGCGATAGAGCTAAAAATGATAAATAACGCTAAGCAGATTAGCCATATATAAAACATAATAACACCTCTTGTTTTTGTGGGGAAATTGTTTTATTTAAGGGGTAAGCTGCAAATAATTGTCTTTAAAGGCTTTGGATAATTTGCATTATGTATCTTCTAAAACCTCAAAAATAAAACAAAAATTCCCTTATTTTTTTATTATTGCTTTTAAAATTTCCACTTCTTTTTTTAAGATAATAATATCTTTCTTCATAAGCTCAATTTCCATATTTTGCACCGAGGAAGAATTATTATTACCGATAGTATTATTATTTGAGTTTGCAAAAAAATAATTTACAGGCTTACCGGTTATTTTTGCAATATCTTCTAATGTTGATATTTTAGGGTTTGCCTTTCCGGATAACCATTGACTAACAGAGTTAACACTTAGCCCTAATTTTTTTGCTAATTTTGTTTGATTTAAACCCGCTTCAAGCATCGCAAGTTGCAAGTTTTTTATAAGTTTTGTTTCTTTTTTTTTCGTCATAAAACTCCTTATTTTTTCAATTTATAGTTGACAAATTAATTTTTCTATGTTAAACTTAAATTTGTAATTGAAACAAGATAACATAATGCAAATTATGGCAACTTGTAAAGCCCGAAAGGGTGCGGCGTAAAAATGCAGAGAGTTGTTCCCGCAAAATGCCGCTTGCGGTTTTAGGTATCGTGGATAAAAAATTTTTCTTGGCTTAAACAAGAAATATAAATTTAGTTGTTCATTTATAAAGGGACTGCACCCTTTATAAGGTAACGATACCTAAAAACCGAAGTTATTTCCCAGCACGGACATACTTCGGTTTTATTTTACAAAATTTGGCGCGCAAAGCCAATATTTGAACGGAGTGAGGTATGGAGCAAGCAAAAAAGAGAAAACGAGTAGATGACAGCCTTGTTATTTCTACAAAAGAAGCGGCTAGACTGCTTGGCTGTGGTTTAACGCAAGTGCGAACACTTGCTAAATTAGGTAAATTTAGAGCTTTTAAACCCAACCGGGAATTGCGCTATTTTCGCAAGGAAGTGGAAGCGTATCTTTTAAAAACACAAGTGAGGGCATAATATGAACAAAATTAAAAAAATAGACTGGGATAAGGTTTTTGAATTAGAGTATCTTTCTGAGGGCGATAAAACCGCTTTACTTGTTGTTCTTTATGTTTGGATGCTTGCGGCCGCATGGGTGCTTTGATGAAACGGGCTATAAAAGATATTGCTGCAAAAGAGTGGAACGCAGCCCGCACCAAAATAAAAACCTTGGAAGAAGAAGTAAATGCTTTGTGGGAAGTTTTGCCAAGGGCCTTAGATCCGGAGTTTGTTAAAAGACAAATGGCCGCAAAAGAAAAAGAAATAGAAGAATTAAAAAAACTAACGGAACCAAAATTATGAATTTGGATAAAATGGCTTATAAACATACCACCGCGCAGGCTTTGCAGGTTGTAGATAATTGTGCAAGATATTTTACACAGGGCGAAAATCAAAAAATAGCTATTTTAAAACAACAAATAGCAGCTTTAGAATATTATTACAAAATCAAAGATACCGATAAAGGGGCGCGTCCGCTTTATGATTATTTCTTAAGTCAAGTAAAACAACAACTTGAAGAAGTAAATAA
>JAFQAA010000064.1 GCA_017417005.1 Elusimicrobiaceae bacterium
CAATTATTTTTCCGAAATTCGTCTCGTTATACAAGGAACTGGAGCAAGTGATCAAAAATTTATATCTAATTTATTTTATAAAAAACCTTCTGAAGTTTGGATAAATGGAAACAGAGACTCTAATTGTGAAAATACTTGCAAATGTACTCTTCCAGTAGGGAGGAATAATATGACTCTTAGAGACACTTACTCTCTAACAGCACGCTGGATGCCTTTTAAAGAGTATAATAATTTTGATAATTCTTATTTAAAACCTTTAAAAAATTTATCTTTGATAAGCAATGCGTCGCTTTCTTATCAGACGACAGAATATCTCGGTTCCGCTTATAAAACAAAAACAACCAATTTACCTGATTTGATTTTTTATTTAGACCAGGTAGAAAATTTTTGGACCAAAAACCCAAATCTTGTAAGCGGTGTAAATCTTAAAATAAAATATAATCTTGCAACAAATAATATTGAGTTAAGCGAAGATAAAAAAGAAGCCTCCTATGGTTCTGATTTGCGCTTTATCTTGTTTAACTTTCTTGACACAAATGTTAATTATAATCACCAAACACTGCAAAAAGATGATACTTTAGTAGATAAGCGCCTTGAAAACTATGTCCGTGATGATTTTACCTTGCAATCTTCCTTAAATTACAAGAACTGGCGTTTTACGCCTAAAATTACTTATATTTACGATAGAAGAACCCAGGTGGATAATGTTTTGGTGGATAATGTAAAAGAAATTGTGCCAAGTTTAAATATTAAGGCAGATTTTAATATGCCTTTTGCTTTAAGATTGCCTTTTGCCTCAAAAGATTATTTGGCAACAAACCGCGTTATTTGGAACACCAATATAAGTTATTCCCGTAGGCGTTCTTACACGGTGGCAGAAAACAGAAATCTATTTAATATTAACACAAGTTTTGATTATGAAATTTCAAAAAATATCCGCTTTACTTTAAGTGGCAGTTATGAAATTTTTGATCATCTTTATATTGAAACGCAAAGCTACAGCGCTTACAGCTTTGGCTCTTTGCTAACGATACAATTTTAGGATAAACAAGATGAAAAAATTTTTACTGAAAATAAAAAACTTTATTTTATATTTGCTTTTTCCAAGGACTTGTTTTAATTGCGGCGTTGATTTGCCTTTAAACGAGCAAGGCTTTTTGTGTAAAGAGTGCCTTAAAAAATTAAAAAAGCCAGGCCCTATAATTTGCCAAAGATGCGGAATAACTTTAAAAGACGGCGGCGCGCATTGTTTTAACTGCCGTGGCAGCAAATTAAAAACTTTTAAATGTTCTCTTATAAGGTCTGCTTTAGATTTTAACGAACCCTCGCGCGCCCTTATACACGGCTTAAAATATGAAAAATATACAAATATCGCAAATTTTCTTGCTCCCTTAATGCACAAAACTTTGCTTGAAAACCCGCAAATGCTTGAAGCAGAGTTTTTTGTGCCGGTACCTATTCATAAAAAGCGTCTAAAAAAGCGCGGTTTTAACCAAGCAGAAGTTTTAGCGCGTGAGTTAAGTTCTTTAACAAACATTCCCTATATAAACGCTCTTACTCGTATAAAAAACACAAAAAGCCAAACAAAGTTAACTAAAAAACAAAGAGCTGAGAATATAAAAGAAGCTTTTATTTGCACTTCTCCAAAAGAAATAAAAAAGAAAGCCGTAATTTTAATTGATGATGTTTGCACCACTAGTGCTACTTTGGAAGAGTGCGCAAAAGTTTTAAAGAAAGCAGGCGCGCGTGAAGTTTACGCCCTGTGCGCTACTAAGGAATAGGGTTAAATCTTCAAATATTTAAACTCAAAACAAATAATTATAAAGAATAGAACAACAGGCGACCACCCGGCAATAAATGGGTTTATCATACCGCTTTCACCGGCGGAAGTCATCAAAGAAACTATCCACCAAAAGCCAAAGCCAATAGTAAGAGCTAAAATAATATTTATTAACTTGCTTGAGCGTTTTAAGGCAATAGCAAAAGGTAAACCTAAAAGGCACATAATTATTGTAGCAAAGGGTGCTGCAAGTTTTGTGTTTATAAAAGTTAATTCCTGGAAGTAAGTTAAGCCACTTGTTTTTAAAAATTTTATGCGATTAAATAAATCTTTTATATTTAGATAGGCGGGTTTTATTTTACCAACGGCAATTTGGTCCGGCGGGATATAAAAATCAGACTGCATTGTTTCAAAGGTTTCTTCTTTATCAATACTTGAGCCATCGCCAAAAGTGCGGATAAAGCCATCTTCAAAAACCCAAGTTTTTTCTTCCTCGTTCCAGCGGAAATTTTTGGCATTTATTTGTTTTGCAATACCCCAGTTAGTATCATAAATATCAATAAACATTCCTTGCATAAGGCCTTGCTCGGGATGTACGGCTTTTGCAAATAAAATGCGTTTATCATCAAGGCGGATAGTAACATCATTTTGGACATTAAACTGCCACTCCTTATGACCGCGGATTTTACGCTGAAGAGTAAGTTCGGCTTTTTTACTTAAATCAGGTATCAAAAACTCCTGCACCAAAAAACCACCTAGAGCAACAAGTAAAATGCAAGTAAAAATAGGTTTAAAAATTTGACGCACACTAAAGCCACCAGCAAGGCAGGCAGTCCACTCCCCGTTTGCAATCATATCGGAAATAACAAATAAGCCACTCAACAAACAACAAATAGGCAAAATTTGAACCAACCACGAAGGCATTGAAAGTAGGGAATATTTTAAAACAAGGCGAATAGTTGTATCATAAGTATTTATCCAGCGCATTTTCTCAATACTATCACCTAAAAAAATAAGTAGAGAAAAAATACACACGACAAATAAAAAAGGTCCCCAAAATTTACGCGCTATATATCTTGATAACATATTAATTAGAAAGTTTCTTCCTCCATAAATATAAACCGGCAATTAGACCAATTATTACCGGTAGCAGTGGCACACAAAAAGCAAGTGGCGCAAAAGTTATTTTTTCGCCAAGGCTAGAGCCAAAATAAAGTAAACCAAAATAAGCAAAAATAAAACCTAAACTTGCCACCATAGCTCCTGCCCTGCCTGCCTTTTTAGTTATAACAAAAGAAAACGGACAGCTAAGCAAGAAAAATATTAAAGGCGAAAGTGATAAAGCAAGCCTAAACATAACTTCGGGCTGGTAATCGGCTCGGTTTTTTGCACTTAAAGTTTCATCTTTAAGGGCCTTAATAATTTGCGGGGTTGTAAGTTCACTTGATTTTAGGCGTCTTGCCTCAGTTGCCTGCTGAACTAAAGGGATAGAAATTTTATAAGTATCAAACTGAGCGGTTATTATTTTGCGCTGGTCTTGACCATCTAATCTTTGCATTTGGCCTTGGTTTAAAACTAAAGTTATTGCCTGGGAGTTTGTGCTTACTTTACCTTTAGCAGCATTAATTTTGGTGCTTAAAGCCGTATTATCGTTTTTGCGCGAAAGATGCACTTGCTCTAAACTTTTGCCGGATTTATCCACCCTCTCGGCAAATAAATCCCAGTCGCCAATATCAAGAAAAGTTTTAGGTTTTATATTTATACGAGAAATTTTGCTTGCAATATCTTCTTTTGCGGCTTCCACCTTATGCCTGCCTTGCGGGCTTAGCCAACCGCTAAAATAAATTAAAATAAAAGTTAAAATTAAGGAAAAAACAAAAAGTGGCTTTGCAATTTGAAAGAAAGAAAACCCCGCCGCCCGCAAGGCCATAACTTCGCCCTGTTGGGACATATTTGTTAACACCATTAAAATACTTATTTGAACGGCAATAGGTATGCTTAAAACCAAAATATCCGGCAGCAAATAAAGCATTGTGTGCATAACCCAAAGCATATCGGCGCCATAATTCATAGCATAGGTAAAAATCTTTGTAAACTGCCCCATAAAAACAACAAAAACAAGCACAAACAACACCCCTGTAAAAAATACAAGGATACTTTTAAATATATATCTAAATATAATACTGGGCATTATTTTTATTTTAGCAAATATAGTTTTATCCTGCCATAGATACTTGATATCCTAAGAAAAAATCAAAGGGTCTTGTATATTATTTTAAATTTTTGTATATTGCTTATACCAATTTATATTTTTTATTGAGGTGTCTATGGCAACAGATATCAAGTTTGCTACTGCCGGTTTTAGAGGTTTAATAGCAGAAAGCGTAACCGCACAGAATATTTATAGAATCGCTTTAGGTATAAGCGGACATATTTTTAATAATAAATACTATGGTTTTGAAGGCGAAGGCTACCAAAAACATATAAAAGAAAAAGGCTTAAAATTTAAAAGACCGCTCGTTATTGTAGGAAATGACACACGCTTTTTATCCAAAAAGTTTGCCGATATTGTTTGCGATACTTTTGCAACGCAAGGTATTTCTGTTAAAAGAGCAAAATATCCTTTACCAACACCCGTAGCCGAGTGGGCTGTTTTAAAACTTGGTGCAGTTGGTGCTGTTGTTATAACCGCAAGCGAAGCAGACTTTACCCAAAACGGCTTAAAATGGATTTCTTATCACGGCGGGGTTGCCAATAATGAAGTTGTTGCCGATATTGAAAAAAATATCCCTGCCCCCTCAAGTCTTTCTAAAGAACTGCCGGAGTTTGGCTACCAAAATACCGCTGTTACGGAAGAAAACTTTAGAGATATGTATTTAGAGCACCTTTCCAAAATTATCAATATAAAAGCAATTAAAAAGGCAAAACTTAAAGTTGGTATTGACCCGCTTTTTGGAACTGCCGATAATTATTTTAGAGAATTTTTGACAAAATGCGGTGTTGCTGTTGAAGGCGTGCACGAAGGAACCGATGTTTTATGCGGCGGAAAAGTGCCTAATGCCGGGCCGGAATCTTTAAGCGAGCTTAGTAAACTTGTCGTAAAAAATAAGCTCCATATCGGTATTGCCTGCAACAGCGATTGCGATAAATTTGGCATTATCGGACCGGACGGAAGTTGGCTTTCCCCAAACCAAATTGCTCCTTTGCTCCTAGAACATACAATTAAAAACCGCAAAGCTAGCGGGCGCATCTGCAGAAGTTTAATTACTACAAACTCTATTGACGAAGTGGCAAAAAAATACAATATGTCCGTTAGGGAAACCCCTGTCGGTTTTAAATATATTAATGAACTGATGATGAGCGGACAATATATTTTTGGGGCTGAAGAATCCGGCGGAATTGCTATTGCTAATCACATGCCTGATAAAGACGGCATTATGGCTTGTATGCTGCTACTAGAAATGATGGCAGTGGAAGGTAAAAACTTAAAACAGATTTTAAAAGATTTCTCAAAGACTTACAGCACCTATTTTGATAAAAAGGTAAGTTTGCCAAAAAGAGAAATTGAAATAACTCAGATTATGGAAAAACTTAACATAAATCCCCCTCTGAGTATTAATAAAACTTCCGTTTGGCGTATTGACCAAACTGATGGCTTTAAGTTTATTTTAAGAAACGGCAGCTGGGTTGCTTTAAGGCCTTCCGGCACGGAACACTTAATAAGAATTTATGCCGAAGCAAAGGATAAACAATTTCTTGATAAACTTGTTAATGAAGCAAAAAAAATAATTGAAACTTTGTCCTAAAACAAAGTTAGGGGGTAAAATGAAAATCAGTAAAATAATCTCGCGCGAAGTGCTAGATTCGCGCGGGTTGCCTACGCTTAAAACTTATATTGTTTTATCAGACGGAACAAACGCAAGCGCGCAAGTGCCAAGTGGGGCTTCCACCGGTATCCACGAGGCGCTTGAATTAAGAGATAAAGAAAAACGCTACCTTGGCAAAGGCGTTTTAAAAGCAATAAAAAATGTTTCTTTAATAGAAAAAGCCTTAAAAAACAAAAATGTATTTGACCAAGAAGAACTTGATAAAACCATGTGCGAACTGGACGACACAGAAAACAAAACTAAACTTGGGGCAAATGCTATTTTAAGCGTTTCTCTGGCTGCCGCAAGAGCAGCAAGCGTGGCTGCTAAAATGCCTCTTTATAAATACTTAAGAAAGGCCTTTAATTTAAAAGAAAAAGATTTTATCTTACCTTGCCCAATGTTAAATATTATTAATGGTGGTGTGCACGCTGATAGTGGGCTAAATATCCAAGAATTTATGATTGTGCCAACTAAGCAAAAAACTTTTAGTAAAGCCTTGCAAGCTTCAAGCGAAGTTTACCATACTTTAAAAAATATTCTTACGCAAAATGGACTAGCCACAAGCATAGGTGATGAAGGTGGCTTTGCCCCAAAATTAAAAACCCACGAAGAAGCCTTTAAACTGCTTTTAAAAGCAACAGCTGCAGCCGGCTATCCAAATATGTCCTTTGCCCTAGACTGCGCTGCAAGTGAATTCTACAAGGAAGCTTTTTACTTTTTTGAAGGCAAAAAATTATCTTATAAAGAATTAAGCGATATTTATAGCAACTTTGCTAGAAATTTTCCTATAATATCTATAGAAGACCCTTTTGAACAAGATGACTGGCAGGCTTGGGAATACTTTCAAAAGCAAGCCGGAAAAGTTAATATCGTGGGCGATGACCTTTTTGCAACTAACCTTGAGAGACTTGAACTTGGTATTGAAAGAAAGGCGGCCAACTCTATCTTAATAAAGCTAAACCAACTTGGCACCCTTAGTCAAACAATAAAAGTAGTTTACAAGGCAAAAAAGGCCGGATTAAGCACCATAATATCGCACCGCTCAGGAGAAACAGAGGATAGTTTTATTGCCGATTTGGCTGTTGCCGTAAACTCCGGTGCTATAAAAGCAGGCGCACCGGCAAGAAGTGAAAGACTTGCAAAATATAACCGCTTGCTTGAAATTGAAGCCGAACTTGGCCCCAAAGCAATTTTTGCAAAGGATATGGCTTTTAAAAGGAAATGAAAAAGTTTTTTAAAAACAAAAAAAATATTTTTTTTATAGTTATATTTTTATTTTTGCTTGCCGTTTTTGGAGCAAAAAGTTTTACTGCGTTGATACATAATTCTTTTACCATTGCTAATCTCACAAGAAAATCTGCTTTCTTAGATAAACAATACCAAGATTTAACTGAGGAATATCAGGAAATCTTGTCCGGAAAAACAAATTATATTGAAGATAATGCCCGCACAAAATATAATATGGCTAGACCAACGGAAATTGAGTTTAGGATAAAAAAATAAATATGAAAATATATACTTTACAATTAGGACAAATGGGAAATTGCACTTATATCGTGCAAAAAGATAATCAAGGAATTGTTATTGACCCTTCCTGGAATATGCGTAAAATTTATAAAATTTTGGAAGAGCACTTAATAACACCAAAAGCCGTGTTGTTTACTCATGGCCATTATGACCATTTAACCGATGCACAAGATTTGCTTGAAACTTATAAGATTAAAGGTTATATCGGCAAAGAAGATATTGGGTTAACAACTC
Organism: Elusimicrobiaceae bacterium; assembly: GCA_017417005.1. GTDB lineage: Bacteria > Elusimicrobiota > Elusimicrobia > Elusimicrobiales > Elusimicrobiaceae > Proelusimicrobium. The sequence goes on from JAFQAA010000064.1 coordinate 7,411, forward strand.
TGCCGGAAGATTTTTTAATTGCCTTAGAAGGCGACTGCTGTTTGCAAATTGCCGGTATGAAAATTGAGTTTATTCATACCCCCGGGCATACAAAAGGTTCTTACTCAATAAAAATAGGTAATGTTTTATTTAGTGGGGATACTTTATTTTGTTCTTCTATCGGTAGAACGGACTTTCCGGAAAGTAATGCAAAAGATATGCAAAAAAGCCTTGTTCGTTTAAGCAAACTGCCAAAGGAAACCCTTGTTTACACGGGGCACGCTTACGGACCTAGCTTTAAAACAACTATTGAAGAAGAATTAAAAAATAATTCCTTTATGCAAATGGCTATAAGGGAGCCCAAGACTTTTGGCGATATTTTATGAAGAAATTCGCAATTATTACCGACTTTGACGGCACTATTACAACACGCGATATCGGAAACGCCCTGTGCACCCATTTTGGCACAATGAAAGCCGGCAAAGAAATTAAAGATTACGATACAAAAGAAGACCCTACCCTTTGGTTTGACAGGTTTTTTGGCCCCATAAAAGCCAGCAGGGAAGAATTTGAAAGTATTATCCTAAGTTATGCCATAGTAAAAAAAGGCTTTGAGGAACTTGTTAACTTTGCCCGGGAACATAAAATACCTTTTGAAATTGTTAGCGGCGGACTGGATATTTATATAAAACCCATATTAAAAAAACACAATTTGCCCCCTGTGCCACTTTATTGCGTGCGCGGAACTTTAACCCCAAAAGGAATAAAAACCGCTTTCCCCGATTACCCAGAAATTGCTTTAGACGATTTTAAGGCGCAAAGGGTAAAATATTATAAAGATAAAGGATACACAACAATTTTTCTTGGCGACGGGCTTGTTGACCTTGAAGCTGCAAAACAGGCCGATATTTTGTTTGCAACGGCTTATCTTGCCGAACTTTGCGACAGAAACAAAATACCTTACAAAGAATTTAAAGATTTTACAAAACTATTAAAAATGTTAAAGGAGAGTTATGTTTCCCTACCTGCCTGAAATTTTTGGAATAAAAATTCCCTCTTATGGACTAATGACCGCGCTTGGCTACGGCCTTGCTATTTATTATTGTGTTAAAAACCGCAAATATTTAAGCGTTTCAAAAGAAGTTTTGAGCGATATAATTTTTTATCTTATTTTAGGTGCACTTATCGGCGGAAAAATATTTTATATATTTTTTAATTTTGATAGTTTTTGCGCTTCCACTTTAATTGAAAAAATACGCTTTGGTTTTGTGTTTTATGGTGGATTTATTGGCGCGGTTTTGGCTTTATTTTTATATACAAAAAATAAAAAAATACCTTTTGTAAAAGCAACTGATTTCTTTGCCCCCGCCTTAGCGCTTGGCCATGCTATTGGCAGAATCGGCTGTTTTTTGGCCGGTTGTTGCTACGGAAAACCGACACATAGTTTTTTAGGTGTAATGTTTAATAATCCCGATACTCTTGTGCCACACCACTTACAGCATACCCACCTTTACCCAACGCAACTTTTTGAATCTTTTGCAAATTTTGTTTTATTTTTTATTTTAGCTAAAATATATAAAAAACAAGATAATACGGGCAAAACTTCTTTAACTTATATTATGGGTTATGCTTTAATACGCTTTATTATTGAGTTTTTTAGAGGCGATGACAGAGGCGGAACTTTGCTTGGGATGTATCCCTCACAAATAATTGCTTTAATTTTATTTTTAGGTGCAACCTTTTGGCTTTTTAAAGGATTTTTATGGAAAAACAAACATTAATTTTTAGCGGCAGAACAGAACGCCTTGATATTTTTATTACGCAAGAACTTGGCGGCGCACTTTCGCGCAATATTATCCAAAATATGATAAAAAGCGGTGCTGTTTTAGTTAACGGCAAACAAAAAAAGGCCTCCTGGCCTTTGGAAGATGGCGATATAATTGAAATTACCCCGCCTGAAATAACAAATACAATTAAACTAAAAGATTTAGTTATTTTTGAAGATAAAGATTTTTTTGTTATAAATAAACCCTCCGGCTTGCTTGTGCATCCGCAAAGTCCTCTGTGGGAAGAAAACTTTGATATTCTTAAAACTTGCGAGGAAACTTTAGTTTCCGCCATATATTCTAACCCACCTAAAAAGTTTGATTTAACTATGGATAGACTTGGCCTCGTGCACCGCCTTGATAAAGAAACAAGCGGTGTTATGCTTGTGGCAAAAAACAGCGATTTTCAGCAAGCAATGGTGGAACTTTTTGCAAGCCGTCAAGTGCATAAAACTTATAATGCTATTTGCTGCGGTAATTTACCCGATGATAAAGGCACAATTAATGCACCTATTGGCAGGGTTAGTGGCGGAAAAATTAAAGCCTCCCCCCTTGGCAGAGAGGCTATAACAGATTATAAAGTTGTTAAAAGAGCAAATAATTTTTGCTTTATGGAACTTTACCCAAGAACCGGCCGCACAAACCAGTTGCGCGTGCATATGAGTTGGCTAGGATATCCTGTTCTTGGCGACTGGCTTTATAAAGGTGCAACAGCACCGCGTTTAATGTTGCACGCAAAAAAACTTGAGTTTTTGCACCCCTTTACAAAAAAGAAATTATCTTTTAGCGCCCCTTTGCCGAAAGATTTTAAAGATGCTTGGCAAAATATAAGCAAAGCAAAATAGATATTATTTTGCTATTTCCTTACTAATATACTAAATAAAATGCTATCATTAAGTAATAGGAGATTTTATGGATACAAAAAATCTTGCCAGCTTTATTGCTTGGGCTAAAACAACAGATTTACAAGAAATACTTTTTAAAACTAAAGATATTAATATTGAAATTAAAACTTCTAAAGCAGATTTACAAAAAGTTAATTACGAATGTTCTCTTTACGGCGTAAAAGCGCCGGCTTTGGGTATTTTTTCTTCCGGTGCAAAGGGCAAGGCTATCACTTTGCACGAAGATATGCAAGTTGAAAAAGGCCAAATTTTAGGTTATATTGAGGCCGGCAAAACTATACAACCGGTTGTTTGTAAATTCGGCGGGAAGTTAAAAGTTATCTCTATTGAAAACGGGCAAAGCGTTGAATATAACCAACCCTTATTCTTTATTGACCCTGAATAATTATGACAGAAAATATCAAAGAAATTAAAAAAGTTTTAATTGCTAACCGCGGCGAAGTTGCCTTGCGTATTATTAGAACACTTAGAGAAATGGATATTAAATCTGTTGCCATTTATTCTGCTGCAGATAAATTTTGCACCCACGCCCAAGCCGCCGATGAAGCCCTTTGCATTGGCCCGCAAAACCCAAAGGAAAGTTATTTAAATATTGAAGCTATTATCACAGCTGCTAAAATCAGCAAGGCAGATGCCGTGCACCCGGGTTATGGCTTTCTAGCGGAAAATGTTGCCTTTGCTAAAGCTGTTGAAGAGGCCGGTTTAATTTTTATTGGGCCAAACTCTCAAACGATTTTAGAGCTCGGTCAAAAAGCACACGCTAAACTGCTTGCGAAAAAAAGCGGTGTTCCTTTGATACCGGGCTCTAAAGGAATTGTGGCAAAAAAGGAAGCTTTAAAAGAAGCACAGAAAATCGGCTTTCCTATAATGATTAAAGCTGCCCTTGGCGGTGGTGGCAAAGGGATGAGAGTTGCCTGGACTAAAAGAGATTTTGCCTATGCCTTTGATACGGCTAGCGCAGAAGCGCAAAATGCTTTTGCTAGCGACCAAGTTTATTTTGAAAAATTAATTTTTAACCCAAGACATATTGAAGTGCAAGTAGCAGCCGATAATTACGGAAACGCCGTTGCTTTTGCCGAAAGAGATTGCTCTATGCAGCGCAACCACCAAAAAATTATTGAGGAATCTCCTTCCCCTTTTGTCAGCTCTGCTTTACGCAAAAAATTGCAAAGTGCTGCTTTAAACTTAATTAAAGAAGCAAAATACACCGGACTTGGCACGGTGGAGTTTTTGCTTGACGAAGACCACAATTTTTATTTTATGGAAGTTAACACCCGCTTGCAAGTGGAACACCCTATAACAGAACTTGTTTGCGGCTCTATTGATTTAGTTAAAATTCAAATTGAAATAGCACAGGGCAAAAAACTTTCTTTAACCCAAGAACAAGCACAAACTATTACTTGCCACGCCATAGAACACCGCATAAATGCAGAAGATTTTGAAAATAACTATCTGCCGGATCCGGGCGAGATTAAAGATATTTCCTGGCCGGGTGGGCTGGGTGTGAGAGTTGATAGCCATATCTATAATAATTATTGCGTACCGCCTTTTTATGATAGTTTAATTGCAAAATTAATTATTAGCGCACCGACAAGAAAAGAAGCCCTTAAAAGAAGCTTGCGCGCTTTAGAAGAATTTAAAGTTAAAGGTATTAAAACAACTATTGATTTGCATAAACTTTTGCTGGCTAACCAAGATTTTTTAGACGGAAATGCCAGAACAGGTTTAATTGAGAAGATATTAGATGAACACAAAAAATAAAATTTTAACTAAAGAGAAACTAAAAAATTTCTTAAAAAAAGCAAAAAAAGAAGGTAAAAAAATTGTTTTTACCAATGGTTGCTTTGATATTTTACACGCCGGACATGTGCGTATTATAGAATTTGCAAAATCACAAGGGGACAGGCTTATTTTAGGCCTTAACAGCGATGCTTCTGTGCGCCGTTTAAAAGGGCCAACTCGCCCGATAAACAAAGAAAAAGATAGAGCAATAGTTGTTAGCGCGCTAGAAGCTGTTGACGGCGTTGTTTTATTTAAAGAAGATACCCCACTAAATTTGATAAAAATAATTAAACCTGATATTCTTGTTAAAGGGGCTGATTATACAAAAGAAAATGTCGTCGGCAGGGAATATGCGGGTAAAGTGGTCTTATGTCCTTTAGTTAAAGGAAAATCTACCACAAATATTATCAAAAAAGCTAAAATATAAGTATATCTTAAAAAAGGTGTTATAACTATGGCAGATATTTTTGAGAAATGTAAAAACTTTAAAGATGCAAAACTTTTAATGAAACTGGGGATCTATGGCTATTTTCAGCCGATATCTTCCGCCCAGGGACCGGAAATTGAATTAAACGGCAAAAAATATATTATGGCCGGCTCTAACAATTATTTAGGGCTTGCTAGCGACCCCGAAATGAAAAAAGCCGCAAGTGAAGCTGCTTTAAAATATGGCACAGGTTCGGCCGGTTCGCGCTTTTTAAACGGAAACACAAAAGCCGCCGAAGAACTTGAAGCCAAAATTGCAAAATTTAAAGGTAAAGAAGCTGCTTTAATTTTTTCTGCCGGCTATCAAATGAATTTAGGTGTAATTTCCTGCTTGCTCGGAAAAAATGATGTTGCCATAGTTGATAAACTTGACCACGCAAGCATTTTAGACGGCGTAAAACTTGCCCAAGCCGAAATGGTGCGCTTTAAACATAATGATATGCAAGACCTTGAGCGCGTTTTAAGCAAAATTGACAAAAGCAAAGGCAAACTTTTAATTGTTGACGGCGTTTTTAGTATGGAAGGCGATATTGCAAATTTGCCGGAAATCTGTAAACTTGCCAAAAAATACGGCGCAAGAGTTATTGTGGACGATGCCCACGCAACCGGTATTTTAGGCAAAAACGGAAGAGGAACTTGCGAACATTTTGGCCTAGAAAACGGAGAAGTGGACCTTATTGTAGGCACTTGCTCTAAAACTTTTGCAACAGTCGGCGGTTTTGTGGCAGGTGATGCTGATGTAATCCACTATATCCGCCACAGCGCAAGAAGCCAAATTTTTTCCGCAGCTATGCCACCGGCAAGTGTGGCCTCTATTTCAAAAGCACTTGATTTGATTTGGACTGATATGAGCCGCAAAGATAAACTTTGGGCTAACAGCAATCGCCTTAAAGAAGGCCTTAAAAAAGCAGGTTTTAATATCGGTGCAACTGAGACGCCTATTGTGCCAATTTTTATCGGCGAAATGCAAGATTGCTTTAAAATGTGGCGCGCTACTTTTGATGAAGGCATTTTTACAACGCCGGTTATCCCCCCCGCCGTGCCACCAAATAAATGTATGATTAGAACCACCTTGATGGCAACGCACACAAACCAACAAATAGATAAAATTATTGAAGTCTTTACCAAAGCAGGCAAAGGGCTGGGAATTATTAAGTAAAATGGTAGAAATTTTTAACGCAAATATTGACGAATTTATAGAGTTCCCTTTTGAACTTTACAAAGATAATCCTTATTTTGCACCGGAATTAAAAAGAGATACAAAATATTTACTTACCAAAAACCCTGTTTGGCTAAAAGCAACAAGGGTGTTATATGTTGCAAAAAGGCACTCTAAAGTAGTGGGCAGAATTGCCGCTATTATAAATAAAGAACACGACGAACACTGGCAGGAGCGTGCCGGTTTCTTTGGCTTTTTTGAGTGTGAAAACAAACAAGAAACGGCTAATGCCCTTTTTGATGCAGCAAGAGCCTGGCTAAAAGCACAAGGAGCAATATTTATCCGCGGGCCTTTTAACCCAAGCACAAACCATACTTGCGGGCTTTTAATTGATAATTTTGATAAAATGCCTTGCATTATGATGCCCTATAACCCACCTTATTATGCCGAACTTATTGAAAATGCCGGTTTTAAAAAGGTTAAAGATTTAGTTGCCTTTGAAAGAACGGATAAAGATGATTTTTCCCCAAGGATGAAAAAGATTTTAGCCAGAATTGAAAAAAATAAATCTATTATAAAGCGCCACCTTAATTTGAATAATTTTGACGCGGAAGTTGAAATGGTGCGCACTTTATATAATGCTTCTTGGGCCGAGAATTGGGGCAATGTGCCGATATCTAAAGAAGAAATAAGAGAAATTGCAAAAGATTTAAAACTTATTTTAAAGCCGGAAATAACTTCAGTTATAGAAATTGACGGCGAGGCTGCCGCCTTTGCCATATCCGTGCCAAATATGAGCCCTGTTTTTAAAATTTTAAACGGCTCGCTTAATTTGTTAAGACTGCCAAAAGCCCTTTTGGCTTGGCGTAAAATAAAAGATATCCGTATGATTATGCTTGGCGTTGACCCAAAACACAGAAACCGCGGGCTTGATTTACTACTAGTTAAACATGTGGTTGAAGACGGCGTTAAAAATGGCTGGAACAAGGCGGAACTTTCCTGGTTGCTGGAAGATAATAAAGGCATAATTTCCGTAGTAGAAGAAGCCGGCTGCCACAAAACAAAAACTTACCGAATTTACCAAAAAGAGATTTAATATTGTGTTTTACATAGAAAAAAGGGCGATTTAATATCGCCCTCTTTCTAATGAAGCAGACACCTCGCTTTAATTAGAATCTGCGTGAAACTTTAAACATTACAGAAACATAGTTTATAGTATCATCAATATCATATTTTTTCCAATAGGCTTGATTATATTTTGTTTCTACACCAATGCTTATATTTTCTTGAATCTCAGTTTCAAAACCAAGACCAATATTCCACATAAACCCAGTAGCATATGCATGTTCTTCATCAATATCTACTCTCATTCTTGCAGCCCCTAGACCGGCGGGAATATATAATCTCAATCCGTCTTGATTTAACAGATTATAACGTCCCGTAAATAAGAAATTTGAACTTCTACCTCTTACTTTAATTCCATATTGCTGTTTAGTAGAAAACCAATTTTGATCAAATTCGGCACCAAAGGCAAAATTATCAGTTAAGAAATATTGATATTGTGCGCCTAAGCCAAAACCTGTTTTGCCATAATCAATTTCTACACTGCCGAAATCAACGCTGTTAACCGGAATAACGGCCCCCAAATTAGCAGATATCATTTGGTCGCCGGCTTGGATTGCACTAGCATAACCAATACCTTGCTGTGCCAAAAACAAAGCAAGGGATAACATCATAAGTCTTACAACATTTTTCATTTTCATTTAACTACTCCTCTCTTTTTTATTTGGCAGGCGTTTTTTAAAATAAAAAACGGCTGCTATGCTTGAGACTCATCCACAGACCCAAACATAGCAGCCGTGGCATATTACAAAAAAGTAATATGCACTCGGCACGAAGCCAAAGGCTCATGACTTCCTTTAACTCCGTGCCTAATAACTACTGTGTTTTTGGGGTGGATGAGTGATTGTGATTTCTCAACAACTCTCCCTGTTCTAAAAACAAGGTCCCAAAAATACATTCAAATTGTGTTTTACCTAAAACAAAATAAGGTAAAATTTACTGCTAAATAAATCTTACAAAAAATTTACAACAAAAAGCAACTTTATTTTTGCAATGAAAAATTATTTTGAATCTGTAATGTGAGGTGTGCTATATTCTAAAAGTAAAGATTTTATTTCTTGTGTTTTTGCATAATCAAGGGGTGTTTTGCCAAAACTATCTTTTAAATTAATGTTGGCCCCGTTTTCAAGTAAAATTTTAACAATAGCTTTATGCTTATTTAAAACAGCAAAATGCAAGGCAGTTTTGCCATAAGGATCTTGGTAATTTACCTTTGCGCCTTTCTTAATTAAGGCAATAACAATATCTGCATAATCATAAAAAGAATCTGCCACAACTAAAAGAGGTGTTTCGCCATATCTACTGATAAAATTAACATTTCCTCCTTGTTCTATAAGAACAAAAGCAGGTTCTTTAAAAAAATTCCTTAAACTTAAAAATAAAGGCGTTTCCCCGCTGAGATCTTCAGCTTCCATATCAGCCCCCTTGCTAATTAAATAAGAAGCAATAGCACCATATCTTTGCTGGGCAGCATAATGCAAAGGAGTTTTTCTTGTACCAATTTCAAAAATATTAATATTTGAGCCATTAATAACAAGAAATTTTACATCTCTTAAACTACCTTTTTTTACGGCCTGTAAAAGCTCTCTTTCTTTAGAATTTTGATTTAAAAAGGCCTTATTAAGTTGTTTAGATAAATTTGTTTTTATATCCACACTAAGATTATTTTGTAAATCAGTCTTACTAAAAGCACTCAAAATAAAAACGCAGCTTGCTAAAATTAATAATTTTTTCATTTTACCCTCCTTATTATACCTGTTAGTCTATACTAACATTATAACATATTTATAGGAGAAAAGAATAAAAAATTTATAAAAAATTAAAAATAGCCCAAAAACCGAAGCACAAAGTTTTGCGAGGATTTTGCGTGTAGA
>JAFQAA010000065.1 GCA_017417005.1 Elusimicrobiaceae bacterium
CTAAGAGGCTTTAAAGTAAATATGATTAAGTGCGACCCTTACATTAATGTTGACCCGGGCACTCTTAGCCCTTACCAACACGGCGAAGTTTTTGTTACAGCCGACGGCGCCGAAGCAGACCTTGACCTTGGCACTTATGAACGCTTTATTGATGTGCCTATGACAAAAAGAAACACTAACACGGCAGGTCTTGTTTACCAAGCTGTTATTGAAAGGGAAAGACGCGGCGAATATAACGGCGTAACCGTGCAAGTTATCCCCCATGTTACAAATGAAATTAAACAAAGGTTTATCCCTTTTGAAAATGATTTTGACATAACTATTATTGAAATTGGCGGAACGGTGGGCGATATTGAAAGTTTGCCCTTTCTTGAAGCCGCCCGCCAGTTTAGAACAGAAAAAGGTCGCCAAAATGTAATGACAATACACGCAACCTTGTTGCCTTATATTGCTTCTGCTGACGAGCTAAAAACAAAACCAACCCAGCACTCTGTAAATAAACTTAGAGAAATCGGTATAGAACCTGATGTTCTTATATGCAGAACAGAACATCCTATTTCCCAAAGTATGAAAAACAAACTATCCCTTTTTTGCAGTGTGGAGCCCCAAGCTGTAATAGAAGCGCGTGATGTCCCTTCCATTTATCAATTACCAGAAAAATTTGAACAGCAAGGCCTAACAGACTTAATTATTAAAAGACTGGCCCTTAAACCTAAAGCAAAAAACGATGGCAGTTGGTTTAAATTTATAAATAAAGCAACTTCTTTAAAAAAGCAAATTACTATTGCTATTGCAGGTAAATATGCCGAACTACCGGATGCTTATAAATCTGTTGCGGAATCATTGAGACTTGCCGGTATGTCTAACCAGGTAGCCGTAAAAGTTAAATATGTAAATACCCAAAAAGACGATATGAAAACTGCCTTAAAAGATGTTGCCGCTGTTGTTGTGCCTGGCGGTTTTGGCAAACGCGGCATATCCGGCAAAATTGAAGCTATCAAATACGCAAGAGAACATAAACTGCCTTTTTTAGGTATTTGTCTTGGGATGCAATGTTGCGTTATTGAAACAGCAAGAAATTTAGCCAAACTTAAAGCTGATTCTATTGAATTTGACCCTTCCACCGATAACCCGGTTATAACAATGATGGAAGAGCAAAAACAAGTTAAAAACCTTGGCGGCACAATGCGCCTTGGTAATTATGAAGCTACTATAAAAAAGGGCACTCTTGCCTATAAACTTTACAAAACAACTACAATTTTTGAACGCCACCGCCACCGCTACGAATATAACACCCACTATGTTCCTATGCTTGAAAAATATGGTCTTATTGTTAGTGCATGGCATAAAGGCGTTCTGCCGGAAATTGTTGAACACAAAAACCATCCTTATTTTATTGCTTCGCAATTTCACCCGGAATTTGCAAGCCGCCCCCAAAAACCGCATCCTCTTTTTGACGGGCTTATAAAAGCAGCAAAAAAATTTAAGAAGGTAAAATAAAATGAAAATAGTTAAAGCTGGCAATATAAATTTTGCAAACAACTTGCCGCTGGTTTTTATAGGCGGTCCTTGCGTTATTGAATCAAGAAAAGGCTATTTAAAAACTGCCAAAAAACTTAAAAGTTTGGTTAAAGATAATTTTGTTTTAAAAGCCTCTTTTGATAAAGCAAACAGATCTACTTTACAGGCCTTTAGAGGTCCCGGGATTGATGAAGGTCTAAATATACTTGAAGAAGCAAAAAAAGCCCTAAAAGTGCCTGTTTTAACTGATATTCACGAGCCTTGGCAGGCAGCTATTGCAGCAGAAGTTGCAGATATTTTGCAAATACCGGCTTTTTTGTGCCGTCAGACAGATTTGCTTGTTGCAGCAGCAAGAACAGGCAAAGTTATAAATATTAAAAAAGGTCAGTTTTTAGCTCCGCAGGCAATTATAAATGCAATCAAAAAAATTGAAGCTTGCGGAAATAAAAATATCCTTTTAACCGAAAGAGGAACCTGTTTTGGTTATGGCGATTTGGTGGTGGATATGCGCTCGCTTGAAATTATGAAAAAAACAGGTTATCCCGTTATTTTTGATTTAACCCACTCTATGCAAAAACCATCCGGGCTTGAAAAAACCGGCGGAGATAAAACCTTTGCTATGGCCTTAGCTAGAAGCGCAAGTGCACTCGGTCTTGCAGGTGTTTTCTTTGAAGCGCACGAAAACCCGAAAAAAGCTTTATCGGATAGCGCAAATTCTTTAGATTTCAAAGAAGTAAAAACTTTGCTTGAACAAGTTAGAGCAATAGATAATTTAGTAAAAAAATGGAAAAAGATATAATAAAAAAACATTTAAAAGTTTTATTCGTAATTTACGCTGTTTTAGGCGTAATGTTTTGCGTGGCTTCTTATATAATAGATAGGTTGCCTACCCCTTATCATAAAAGAACAATATCTTTGGAGGTTACCCCATGGCTCAAATAAAAAAATATTCACAAGAAGAAATTTTGGAAATTGCAAAAAAAGTTTTTCAAGATGAGGCCCACGCCTTAAAAACTACCCAGGCAATTTTAAATACCAGTTTTGTTAAAGCAATAAATCTAATTGCCCAAAGCAAAGGGCGTTTGGTTATTTTAGGTATTGGCAAAAGCGGGCATATCGGCAGAAAAATTGCCGCAACGCTTGCTTCCACCGGCACGCCTTCCTTTTTTGTTCATCCGACAGAAGCTATGCACGGCGACCTTGGTATGATTACTAAAGAAGATATTGTGCTTGCTTTATCTTTTTCCGGTCAAACCGAAGAATTAAATAAAATTTTATCCCCCCTTAAAAAAGAACAAGTTAAAATTATTGCTATGACGGGTAATAAAAACTCAAACCTTGCAAAAATGGCAGATATTCACCTTGAAGTTGATGTTCAAAGAGAGGCCTGTCCTTATAACCTGGCGCCGACCTCATCCACAACAGCAATGCTTGCCCTTGGCGATGCTATGGCAATTTGTTTAATGAAAGTTAAACATTTTGAAAAGGCCGATTTTGCCTTTTTTCACCCGGGCGGTTCTTTGGGCAAAATTTTAACCTGCAAAGTTGCCGATATTATGTTTAAAGAAAAAAACCCCTGTGTTTCTTTAGAGGCAAGCGTGCAAGATACTCTTTTAATTATGACAAAAAATAAAAGCGGCGCTGCCAGTATTATTGATAAAAAAGGCAATTTAAAAGGCTATTTTACCGATGGCGATTTAAGACGAGCTTTACAATCTAAAAAAGATATTTTATCTTTAAACATAACCAAGGTTATGACAAAAAATCCCTTTGCTTTAAGCCAGGATGCACCGGCAATAGAAGCAGCAAAAATTTTTATAAATAGAAAATTTGATAATGCCCCCGTAATTAACAAACAAGGCAAAGTGGTGGGTTTTTTGGATAAGGATAATTTAATAGAGTTTATTGCTCTTATTGATAAGAAATGAAAATATTTTTAACTCTTTTGTTTACTTTTTTTGTTGCCTGTTCGGCTGAAAATAATAACTCCTCCGCAGAGGTCGGGCCACAGCAACAAGCAACAAAAATAATAATAAGCCAAGCGCAAAATGCCCAAAATGATTGGCGTTTAACTGCCGCTAAGGCGGAGTTTTTTGATGCTCAAAATCAAGTGCGTCTTTACTTACCCGTGCTTATTTACAGCAAAAACGGCGTGCAGGAAGATACTTTAAAAGCAAAAGAAGGCTGGTTTGATATTTCTAAAAATTTAATTGTAATGCAGGGCGATGTTATTGTTTCTTCTCTTTCTGAAGGTTTTAAAATAAATACGCAAGAAATTTATTATGATACCACAAAAAAAGAAGCCTGGGCTATTACCCCTGTAAAAATGAAAAGAGGCAAAACTACCCTCCAAGCAAAAGGTTTTAAAGCAATAAATAATTTTAATGAAATAGAACTTTTTAACCAAAAGACTATTTTGCCAAAAAATATGCAAGATTTTAAGCCTGCCCCGCTTACTTTACAGGAGGCTTTAAATGAAAATTAATTTATTCTTGTTAATTTTTATTTTATATTTTTCCCCCCTTTCCCTTTTTGCTGGGCAAGATTTAAGTGCCCTTCTTGGGGGCAGCGTGCAAAGCAACAAGTGGATTATTAACAGAGATAAGGAGCAGGAAGAATTTATTGGTAATGTACGCTATCAAAATGATATTTATAATTTGCGCTCTGATTATGCCCTATCCCAAAGAAAAGAAAACACCTACCTCTTAAAAGGCAATATTTTAGCAAGCCAAACATTAGTGGATACTTTTACCCAAATCAAAGCAGAAGAATTTTTTTATAATAATAAAACCTTAAAAGGCTATGCTCTTGGCAAAAAAAACAGACAAATTGAAATTCTTTATAAAACTCCCAATAATACTTTTAATCTTTACGGAAATAGGGTAGATTTTAATAAAGATACAAATTTTATAAAAATAACCGGCAATAGCGAACTTGACGATCTTAATAATACCCTTTACGCTGACACAATAACTTTTAACACCCAAAGCGGCCTTTTTGAAGCCTACGAAAAACGCCCTGTTCTATGGGGTTTTGGCGTTGACGGCGATTATGCCTTGCAGGCAGATAAGATTACGGCCGATACCCAAAAAAATATTTTTAAAGCTCAAGGTAATATCCAAGGCTGGTTTACTTTAGCAAGTGATTTTAAAAAAATTAAAGAAGCATCAAAAAAATAGGATAATTTTATGGAACTTAAATCGGAAAATATAGAAAAAGTTTACAAGGAAAGAAAGGTCGTAAAAGGGGTTAATATTATTGTTAATTCAGGTGAAATTGTGGGGCTTCTTGGACCAAACGGGGCAGGCAAAACAACAAGTTTTTATATGATGGTGGGCTTTATAAAACCAACAAGCGGCAAAGTTTTTATTGATGGCAAAGATGTAACGGCTCTACCTATGTATGAACGCTCAAGATATGGCCTTGGCTATCTTGCCCAAGAACCAACAATTTTTAGAGGTTTAAGTGTGGAAAATAACCTGCTTGCCATACTAGAAAGAATTGAACCAAACAAACAAAAACAAAAGGAAAAAGTTGCCTCTTTACTTGAAGAATTTGGCCTAACTAAACTTGCCAAGCAAAAAGCGTGGAGCTTATCCGGCGGAGAAAAACGCCGTATGGAAATTGCCCGTTGTATGATAAGCAACCCCAAAATTATTTTGCTTGATGAACCTTTTGTCGGTATTGATCCGATAACCGTTTCCGAACTTAGACAGATGATTTTTAAATTAAGAGATAAAGGCATTGGCATTTTAATTACCGACCATAATGTTAGGGAAACTTTGCCCTTAACTCAGCGCGCCTATTTGATTTACGACGGCAAAATTTTGGTTGAAGGCGCCCCTGAAAAATTATTAAATGATGAAAAAGCCCGTTCTTTATATCTTGGTAAAGATTTTAAAATGTAAGAGAGGATAATGTTTATGAAAAAACTAACTATATTCTTTACTTTTTTATTTAGTTGCGCTATTTTACAGGCCCAAAGTTTAGCTGAAATTACCGCCCAAAAAGATTTTGTTTTGCGCACCCCGCAAACAAAACAAGAAGAAGTTTTGCCTGATTTAGAAGAAAATAATTTCAATCAAAAGGAAACTCTTTTACAGGTAAATAAATTGCCGGATATTAAATTAAACGAAGATATTTTAAAAAAATCAGTTATTTCCTATGAAAATACCCCCGACTTACAGGAAGCCTTTACCTTATACCGCCAAGGCGATATAGATAAAAGTTTACTGCTTTTAGATATAAATGCAACCTCGGAGGCATACGCAAATATGGCTTTAATTTATCTTCAAATAGGAGATTTTAAACAAGCTTTAAAATATATAGATAAAGCCCTTGAAAGCCAGGAAACCGAGGAAGAACCAATTTACCAACTAATAAAAATATGGATATATGCTGCGCAAAATAATTATACCCAAACAGAAAAGGAATATCAAAAACTACTTTTTTTAACGGCGGACTTTGAATATATTTATAATGCAAAACTTGCTCTTGCTACCTCTGCTTTTTTTGCTAAAAAATACAAACAAATTGCCCCCTTGCTTGAAAATATTTACTCTTCAAATCCTTATGCTATTTCCCATGCGGCCTATCTTATCGGCAGGGTGCTTTTTAACAAAAAAGCCTATAAAAGCGCGCAAACACTTTTATCTCAGGCCCTTATTCACGATAATAACAATTACCCTGCCCTTATACATTATGGCCTAACACAAGAAAAATTAAAAGAATTTATACCGGCCTGGCAATCTTTTGCCAATATTTTGATACTTGACCCAAAGGATAAATTTGCTTTAAACAAAACAAAACAATTATCAAAATATCTAAAAAACAGGCCTTCTGCTTATCTTTTTTACACTAAACTTGATGAAATTTACACTAAAGAACCTTCTTCTATACAAAGCCCCCTTGTCCGCATAGGTTTATTTAGTGATAAACAGGGCATTTTGCAACCGGTAAAAGAATTTATGCTTAATGTCGGTCAAGATTTTGTTATAGAAGATGAAAAACTTGGTTCGGTTTTGTCCGGCAAGGCTTTTGCCCCTAAAACTATCGTTTTTAACCCCCAAACAAAATCTGTGGATATAAATAACAAATGGGGACACAAGGAATTTTCCACAAAAAGACCTTTTGCCATAAAAACTAACAATATTGGTTCCACTTTTCTTGTAAAAGACCCCATAACCGAAAATGTCTTTAAAACCAATTTAGGCGATAAGGAATTAAAGGGAACTTTACTTGTTGTACCTAATGATGAGGGTATGCAGCTTGTAAACTATACTATGCTTGAAGATATTTTGCCTTCGGTTTTAACCCAATTTTCAAAAGGTCAAAAAGACCAAAACACTCTTCAGGCTTTAGCTATTATTTTAAGAACACAGATTGCAAAAACTCTTGGAGATACCCAAAATGCCTTATTTGATTTGGCCGATAATACCGCAGCTTTTTATTACGGCGGTATAAATATGCAGTCTGCCGGCAATATTGAAGCCGTAAAAGCAACTGAAAATAAAATTTTAACCGAAAAAGGAAAAAATGTGCCAGCCACTTTACCCACTTATCAATCTTGTTCTTATTTAACCGCAAACGGCATTAAAAATACTAAGGAAAAATTTGATTATAGTTTTTCCCCTCTTAACTTGTTTAAATATATGATTGCTAATCCGCCAAAAGATTTAATAAGCGCTCCGCAAGATCCAACCCAATGGGCGCAAGTTAAGTGGATTTATATGATACCCGCAAAAGAAATGCAAACTCGCTTAAATTTTGCTTTTAATAAATTTTTACCTACCAAAATGGATACTTATGGCAGAATAGAAGAAATAGCCTTTAAAACTTCAAATAAAGCGCAAATTTTGCCTTTTAAAGAGGCTAACCAAGCCCTTTCGCTTGGCACTTTACGCTCAAATTTCTTCTTTTATATTCCGGTAAACAAAGGTCAGGAATATTTGTTCTTAGGAACAGATACGGGCCTTGGCCAAGGTTTATGTGTTGACGGGTTAAAAGGCTTGTCTAATCAAGGCAAAACTTACCTGGAAAGTTTACAATACTACTATCCTAATTTAGAGGTTTCAGACAGGTGGCAAAGCGAAAAATTGCCTTTATAATAACCAAACTTCAACTTGGCGGCGCACAAAAAAGTGTTTTATATAGCGTAAGCCACCTGCCAAAAGATAAATTTGAAACTTACCTTTTATGCGGGATGGGTGGCACTTTGGATAATTTTGCCAAAGAAAAAATAAAAAATTTATATTTTATTTCCTCTTTAGTTCGTCAAATTAACCCTGTCAAAGATTTTCTTGCCTTTATAGAAATTATTAAAACCCTAAAAAAGATTAAACCGGATCTCGTGCATACCAACTGCCCAAAGGCCGGTATTTTAGGCAGAATTGCTGCAAAAATCTTTACAAGGGCAAAAGTTATCCACACCACCCATGGCTTTGTTTTTTATGAAGGTCAAAATATAATAAAAAAATATTTTTATATTTTTATTGAGCGTTTTGCCGCCTATTTTAGCGATAGTATGGTGTTTGTCTCAAATAAAGATCTTAAAACGGCTTTAAAATATAAAATTACCACTAAAGAAAAATCTTGTTTAATAAGGGCTGGCGTTGAAGTAAACACTCCCCAAAATATAACTTTTAACAAAACGGAATTTTTAGCAAAACTAAATTTAAAACCAGAAGCAAAAATTATCTTGCAAATTGCCAATTTAAAAGCGGAAAAAGCCCCCCTTGAAAGTGTTAAAATTGCAAAACTAGTTTGCAAAAAATATCCCCAAGCCGTCTTTTTATATACCGGCTCAGGTCCTTTAAAAGAAAAAACGCAAACTTTAATTAAAAACTTTAAACTTGAAGATAATTTTAAACTTATAGGGGAAAGGCAAGATATACCCCAGTTGCTTGCTTTAGCAGATATTTTTTTACTTACCTCTGTTCGCGAAGGCTTGCCTATGGCCTTAATTGAAGCCCTTTTTATGCAAGTGCCGGCCGTTTGTTATGATGTCGGCGGAATTAAAGAAATTTTAAAAAACGGACAAAACGGCTTTCTTATTTCCCCTGGTAACAAACAAAAAGCAGCCCAAAGTATTTTTACAATTTTACAAGTCAAATTAAGCTTTAAAGAACAAAAAACTTTACTTGCCGATTTTGATATAAACCTTATGGTAAAAAAACAAACTGCCTTATATAATAAACTATTAAAATAAATTATCTATACAAAAAAAATCTGCAAGCTCAAAAATGAACTTGCAGATTTTTTATTTTTCTTAAGATTTTAACTTAATTTACACTTACAATTTCAACATCAAAGTGTAATTTTTTACCGGCTAAAGGGTGGTTAAAATCAAGTTCTACATCAGTGTCGGTAATTTCACTGATTTTAGCCCTAAAGGTATGCCCGTTTGCACTTGCGCCTACCATATCGCCTACTTTTAAAGTTTCAATATTGGTAATAGCGCTTTTAGGCACGCGTCTTTTGGCTTCGGGCTTAACCTCTCCATAGGCTTTTGCGGCCTCAATATCAACAGATTTTTTATCCCCTGCTTTAAGGCCTTCAAGGGCTTCTTCAAGACCAACTATAATTTGCCCTGCCCCTTGGGTATATTCAAGGGGGCCTCTGCCGCTAGAAGTATCTGCCACTTGGCCTTCAACCAGCAAAGTATAATGTATTGCAACTTTTGAATCTTTTTTTATTGTATTCATAAATTAATGATTTTGTCCCTGGTTAACTACAACTACACCTGTATCTGGAAGAGTTTCAGAATCATAAGCAGCCGAGAAGGTAAGAGCAAAATCAGGATAGAAGAAATACCTATCTTGTATATGTTCTACTTCTGACTTTTCGGCATGAACATGGCTATATTGGCGACACAACACTTTTCTTGTTTGATAATATGTTGCTGTATCTCTTATTTTTTTACCGCTGCCGGGGTAACATTTAAGTGCGTAAACATCAATAACTTTTTCCTGTGCTTTGCAGCTTAAACCGGAACCTGCCGGCCAACTGGAAGCATCAGCATTAGAACAAGTTTCCGCAAAAATAACATCAAATTTTACTATTTCTTGCGTGCTCTTAAGAACGAAAAAAAGATTTTCTTTATACGCACTACATGGTGAACAATTAAAAAGAGATGCGCATTTCTCAGCAATATTGGTCTTAGTATAAGACTCATAAAATCCAACATCTACCCCTACACCAGCAAAAGGATTAGCAACAGCACCTGTTCCTGCCGTAAAACCTTCTATATGATCGCCGTTTCTTCCGGAATAGACCATATAATGTCTGCACTCGCTTGTTAAAGCACCATTATTATCATAAGTATCAACAGGTTTGCAGTAAAATTTAGCCGTTCCAATCTTTTCATAAGTAGCACCTGCTGCTTCATAAACTGCGGTTAAATTTCTGCTTCTTACATCATAGCAAAAACTTCCCGAGCCGTTATTACAATAAGCGCAGTTATTTTTGGTGCAAATTGCACCGGAATTATTACACTTTGGTGTAACATTAGGCGCCGTTGTGGAAGGGGTACTCCAAGGGAAATAGATATGATATTTATTTTGATTACTGGAATCTTGGTCTGATCCTAAATATACAACTTTTCTTTTAGCAATTACAGAACCTTTATTAAAAGGGCTGTCAAGCACTGCTCCGTCAACATGAATATCTTTGCCGGAAAGGGCATTAAGATACATTGTTCCGCTAGTAGCTGTAGTTTCAATGTCTTTTGCTCTAAAGGTTCCTGTTTTAACGAAAGGAAAAACCCCTGCTCTTATAAATAATTTCCCATCGCCAATATTTATTGATTTTAAATCTATTTTTTCATTTAATATCAAGTCCCTGCCGGCAGAAATTGTATTTAAGATTGTCGGCATTCCCGATACTTCTAAAGTCTGCATTTGCAAAGGTTCTTCTACTGCAGCAGAAGGCATGGCAAGCCCTATATTCATCTCTGTTATAGTGCTTGTGCCTGTGCCAAGAACTCTAAGTTCATCTACAACAGAGGATGGTTTTGCAGGTAAAAGGGTAGATAACTCTACGGCTTGGCCATAAACCAAAGAGGTCGCTAGAGCGCAAAATAAAAAGGCGGTTAATCTTTTCATAAATTCTTCTCCAATATATTATTTTGACATATATTTATATATTACACTTAGTTTGCCAACTTGTCAAGATATTTTTTAAACAATAACCCCCGCTTTTAAAGCAGGGGTTTTGTTGCGGTGCACGGGGAGTTTTAGGCGTGCTAAGGAGGAAGTAGGGTGTAAGAATCAGAAGTTTTAAGTAGTTTTTTTGGCACCGCTTAAAAAAAATTAAAATTTATTTTTTTATTTTTTCTATATTTATTACCCATTTTTTTGTTTTTGTTGCATATTTTTGTTTTATTTTACTTGGTAAATTATAAATTTGGATATCTTCGCATCTACCTCTTATTTTAAATTTATCTATGGAACACTCTTTAACACCGGCAAAATATTCCTTTAAAGCTTTATCAATTAACTCAAATTCTTTTATTAAGGGTAATAAATCATTACGCCTGTTAAGTAAATCTGATAAAAGCCCATAAAGTTCAGCCCAACTGCCACCAGCAGGCAATTTAGTTTTTTTATTTAAACAAACACTTTTCATAAAACACCTCCTAATAATTGCACCTGCGGGGTTTGGCGCCGCTTTTTTTGCGGCAATCCTTTTTAAAAAGGACTTGGGGGAGAGCCGTCTCACAAATTTCTAATCTAAATTAAAAATTTGCTTTGCCCGCAGGTGCGGTCTAAAAGACCTAGATTTAATACTTTTTGTATCAAATCTGATACAATCGTATCATATTAAATAAATTTTGTCAAATTTTCAGACGATTTATAAAGTTTGACATTTAGCTATTTATTTGTTTATATGTATTATATAAGTAAAAAGGGGGCTCTTATGAATTTAGGGCAAAAAATTGAACAACTTTTAAAAACAACCGCTATGACAAAAGTAGAACTTGCAAAAAAACTTGGCTTAAAAGATTCAAGTGTAATTTCCCATTGGGTTAAAAACCGCTTTAGGCCGGATAGAGCAAATATAGCCAAATTATCTGATGTTTTTAAAAAACCTATTTCTTATTTTGAAGATGATGACCTATATTGTGCGGATAATTCCTCTTACAGACTAACGGAAAAAAAAGTTTATGAAATTTTATCCTCCTTGCCAGCGGTAAAAAAAATCGGCGTCCAGGGCGAAGCAAAAACAGATTATTTTAATTTTTCTCTTTACTACCAGGCAGAAGAGTTTTTGCCCGTTATGCTTGAAGGCAACACCCAACCTTTTGCAATAAAAATAACTTCAACAGAAGCTTGCCCCTGGGCTAGTAAAGATGAATATATTCTTTGCGTTCCCACCACTGAAATACAAAATGGCAAACTTTATTTGGTAAAAACAAAAAAAGGCTATACAATAAAAAAAGTATATCAAAAGGAAGAAACCACCAAATTAAAATATTTTGACAATAAAACAGAACTATTCAAAAACTCCGAAATAAAAATTTTTGCGCAAGTTTTGGCTTTTTACAGGAAACCTTTATAATAACTTTACTTTAAACAAAACTCAAAATTGTGTAAAATATAATTAGTTAAATTTATACCATGGAGAATAGAGTAAATGATAATATTATGCCTTAACTGCGGAAGTTCTTCCGTAAAATATAGTCTTTTTGACCAAACAAACAAAAGAAATATTGCCGTAGGTCTTATTGAACGCGTGGGCTATGATGATGCCCAAATAACTCAAGAAGCCCCCGGCAAAGATAAATTTGAAAAAACCGCCCCTTGCCCAGATTTTAAGACGGCTATTTCCTGGGTTTTAAATACTTTAACCGATAAAGAACACGGCGTTATCAAAGATGTTAGCGTTATCGGTGCTGCCGGCCACAGAGTCGTGCACGGCGGTAAACTTGCTAAATCGGAAATTATTACCCCTGAAGTTATTAACTATCTTAAAGAAATTGCGCAACTTGCCCCCCTCCACAACCCGGCAAATGTTTTGGGTATGGAAGCAGGTCTAGCCGTAATGCCAAATATTAAACATGTTGTTATTGCCGATACCGCCTGGCACCAAACAATGCCGGCGCATACTTATATGTATGCTTTGCCTTATAAATGGTATGAAAAATACCAAATGCGTCGCTATGGTGCGCACGGAACCTCTTTTCTTTATAATGCAAAAAGAGCAGCCGCCTTACTTGGCAAAAACCCCTTTGAGTGCAATTTAATTATTTGCCATATTGGAAACGGCGCAAGTATGAACGCTGTAAAAAACGGCTTATCTTATGATACTTCAATGGGTTTAACCCCCTTAGAAGGGCTTATTATGGGCACAAGAAGCGGCGATTTTGATGCATCTGTTGCCTTTCAAATGATGGAAAGAGAAAATATATCCCCTGCTGAAATGTATACCATTTTAAATAAAAAATCGGGCGTTTTAGGCATTACCGAAAAATATCAAGACAGAAGAGATATTGAAATTGCCGCCGAAAAAGGCGATGAAAGATGCAAACTTGCTATTGAAATGGAAGCCTACCGCATGAAAAAATATATCGGCGCCTATGCTGCAGCCCTTGGCCGCGTTGACGCTATTGTTTGGACGGCCGGTGTTGGCGAAAGAGGCCCTGTTTACAGAGAAAAAGCCCTTCAAGGCCTTGAATATATGGGCGTTCACTATGATAAAGAAAGAAACTTTGCCGCTATGACAAAAAATGCCGAAAGTCTTATTTCAACCCAAGATAGTCCGGTTAAAGTTTTTGTTATACCCACGGATGAGGAAATTGTGTTTGCCGAAGATGTTGCGGCTATTTGCGCCGGCACTTATGATATACACACAAACTTTAAATATTCTTTTGAAGATATTTCTTACAGAAATTCTTTACGCGATGAATCTTTAAAGAAAGAACTTATCAAAAAACCTTTCCTTAAAAAAGCTATAATAAATACTCCAAAAGAAATCTTAGGCGAGTAGTTTATTATTATTTTCTGACACAGAAAACCCCTCTAATAATAGAGGGGTTTTATATTTTGAAAAATCTTTATTTATTAAATTTTTCTTCTTCTAAATTAAGAGGTTTGCTAAGACAGATAAAATAGTTTATTATGCTATATATTGCAAAAGCAAGCATAATGCAAGCCAAAATTTCAAGCATAAAACCTATCTCTTCTGCGTAATCAAGCAAGCCAAGCGGCTTTAAAATATAATACCAATCACCCTTTACTTCGCCAGTATTAAAGTTTGAAACCATATCACTGCTGGTTAAAGCAAGTTTACTTGCCACAGCATCGCTTGCATAAATACCAGTATCATATAAGGTTGTTGCTATCCAATAAAACAGAAAAGGAGTAAATAATGTTGTGCCTTTTAATTGAAGAGAAAACAAATATATAAAACAAGGAAATAAAATTTCAACAAAACTGCCACAAGCCCAAGTCCACCAATCCCAACCAATTATAGCCCAAAACCTGTGGGAAAATTCATGCACCAAATAGTTAGGCAAATAGGTAAAACTATTACTTAAAATTGAATCTTTAACATATTTTCCATCTTCAATCATTTCAGGGGGAACATAAATATAACATAAAAAAACAATAAGACAAAGCAACAAAAAAACTAAAACAAAATTATATTCATAATAAAAAACACTTTGTTTATAAGGGTCAATAAAATTATAAATGTTTTTTAAGGTCAAGCCTTCTTCTGTAAGCACCACATTATAATAAAAAGAGTGTATAACCTTAAAAATTATATAAACTAAAACCAGCCCAACTATAATTTTGGGAACAAAAGTAAAATAATAAACTAAATTAAAAAACATAACAAGGGTTCTATCTGAAAGGTATTAAAAAATTCACCCCGGACAAGATATAAACTTTCCGTATATAAATGTGGCTCTTTTTGTGGCTCTTTACAAGCTATATTTGCATAAAAGAGATTTCTTTTATTATAGATAAAAGATTTACTTTTTGCAAATTTCGTAAAAGCTTTTCACA
>JAFQAA010000001.1 GCA_017417005.1 Elusimicrobiaceae bacterium
GCTTTTAATTCGGGAAAGACCGAAAAAGCTTTAGATTATTGTGATACAGCAATAGAACTTGATCCAAGCAAAGCGGAATATTATTTACAGCGCGGAGAAATACTTTACGATGAAGATGCTGGAAACTTTGAAGAAGCTTTAGAGGATTTTAACAAAGCTATAGAACTTGATCCAAGTAAAGCGGAATATTATTTATCTCGTGGACACATGCTTGCGCTTGAACAGACTGAAAAAGCTTTGGCAGATTTTAACAAAGCCATAGAACTTGAACCGAACAATGCAAGTTATTATGATGCTCGCAGTGAATTTAAGTGGGAATATTTGCAAGATAGACAAGGTGCTTTGGACGATATTAATAAAGCCATAGAACTTGAGCCGAACTACGGACCATATTATGCTGATCGTGGCTGGATGAAATGGATAAACCTAAAAGATTATAAAGGTGCTTTGAAAGATTATGATAAGGCAGTTGAACTTACTAGAAAAGAAGATGACTATTACATAAAATTAAGAGAAGACTTTAAGGCGGAAGTCATTGAAGCAAAAGCTGGAGATAATGTGAGCGCTCAGCAAATAGTTGGCGAAAGTAAAGTCCCTGCTAATATCACGCCGGAAGTTGTTGCTCGCCAAAAAGCAAAAAAACACTTTAAGAAATATAGAAAAGCATATAGAGAACACAATATTGAAGAAGCTTATAACAATATAAACGAAGCCATAAAATATGACCCTGAAAATGCTGCTTACTATCACGAGCGCGCTATGTTAGAGTATTATAACTTTGAAAACTATATGGCGGGTATGGAAGATATGAAAATGGCTCATAAATTAGACCCCAAGAACAGCAGATATGGTTATATTTTAGAAGAAAGATGGGGCAAAGAATTAGCAGCAAAAGAAACAACAAAAGTTCCAGCAAAAACAGAAGCAGAACAAACTGAGGTTCAACAAATTGCAAAACAAGTCAAAAGTGATATTCTTAATAAATATAATGATAATACGCTTATGATGTCTTTTTTCCCAACAGGTTTTTTGGGCAAAATTGGTAAAAGAGTTAAGGCCTTTTTAACAAACAAACCTTATTTAAGCGAAGCCAAGATTAAGATAGTAAGAAATATCGTTGATGATGTTGCCAAAGAGTTTGAAGGCAAAAATATACCGGAAGCGGAATTAAAAGCAAAAATAAACGAACAAGTTGCTCAAAGAATAAAATTAGACACTAGATTTACCGAAGCTGAAAAAATAGAAGTATTAAAAGAATATCAAACACGGCCTGTTAAGATTGAAAAAGGAAAAGCGGGAGAATATTATGAAATGGCTTTAAAAAATAAAAAACTTGGCTATAAACAACAAGCATATGATTATTTCGAAAAAGCTATAAATACAGAAACAAGAAAATCTGTAAAAGCCCAATATTCTATTGAACAGGCAAGATTCCTTAGATATGCTAAAGGAACAGGAAGAGAGAAAATTAATCTTCGCAATACTAAAGGCAGGGCTATTTCCTATAATGAAGCGGCTTTGAAGAGCTATGATAGAGCCGTTGAATATGCTACAGGTAAAGTTAAAGCCAAATATCTCTTAGAGCGCGCCGATTTTAAACGCTATAACGCAGACTTTGAAGGCGCAAAAACAGATACTGAACTAGCAAAAAAGTTAGATCCGACTATTGCAAAATAAAACCTTATAAATCTTCAAACAAAAATATCCCCAAGAAATTTAAAAAAATCTTGGGGATATTTTTTGTGTTTTTAAATATCAATTTTAAATCGTTTCTGTTTGTGTTGCCTGAGGGGTTAAAACAGGTTCTTCTATAGTTTGCAGTTGTTCGGTTTGTTCTTGAGTTAGCGTTTCTGTTTGTTTGGAAATAGATTCTTCCGTCATAATTTCTTCTACAGCGGGAATATCTTCTTCTTGTATAACAGGGTAATTTGCTCTATATAACTAACAATTGCTAAATAATTTTTTTTAGCTTTTATAAAATCTTTTTGATCTTGCGGATTTTTTGTTACATTTTGCAACTGGGCTTCGTATTCAAGTTTTGCTGCTTTATAACTTTGTCTTAAAAAAGCGGTGTAAATTTCTGTAATATCTTGGCTTTGAGCTAGAGTAATAAAATTATCTTTAGTTTGTAAATTAAGCGAAGTTTTAACTTCCACCATGCCTACAATATCTTTTTCTTGCAAAATTTGTTTAGGCGTAAAAATATTACCTACTAAAAGGCCGCTTGTAAAAATAACCATTAAAATAAATGAACGCCAAACAAATCTTGCCATAAATAAAGTATAGCAAATTAAAAAACAGATAAAAAAACTGCCGTTTAAAAAATTATTTTTTGCACTTTTTAAAAGAAAATTTTTTGTGGTTAAATTTATTTTTATTTAAAGGTTTTTTAGGGGTGTCTTGTTTTATTTTAACGGGCTTGCCAACATAGACTTTTTTTATTCCCCAAAAATCATTTGTTTTAGGCTCTTCTTCTTTTGGCAAATTTTGGGTGGGCAAAACTTTTACTTTTGCTTTTGTTTTCTTTAGCTCAATTTCTTTTTTAATTTCCGGCTTTTTTATTTGGTTAACTTGCTTTTTTAAAGGGGCAGTTTCTTTATTTTGTTTAAAATTTTCTTTCAAATCATAAGGGGTTTGTTCTTGGTTTGTTGCAAGAAAAGTTTTTATCTCTTTCCACAGGGGTTTATCTGCTTTTGAAAGCAAGGTTATTGCTTTACCTTTTTTATTAAAACGGCCGGTGCGGCCGATTCGGTGGATATATTCTTGCGCGTGAAGGGGCAGTTCGTAATTTATAACTAAACTAATATCTTCAATATCAAGGCCACGCGCGGCTAAATCAGTGGCGCATAAAATATTAAAATCGCCTTGTTTAAAATCTTTTAAAGTTTTATCGCGTTGTTTTTGTTTTAAAGCGCCGTTAATAAAACGCGCAAGCATATTTTTTTTGCGTAAAAAATTGCAAACTTCGCGCGTACTTGCGTGGGTAGCACAAAAAATTAAAACTTTATCTTTTACTTCTTTTAAAATCTTTTCAAGTGCCGCCAGTTTATAAGAACCGGTTGTATCAATAGTTTCCTGTTTGATTAAGGCGGGCACTTCATTACCTTGGCTTATAGAAATAATTTTTGGTTCTATTAAGTGTTTTGAAGCAAGATTTATTAAGCGCTTATTAAAAGTGGCAGAAAGCATAAAACTTTGTTTTTCTTTAGGTAGTTTAGTTAAAATATTTTCTATTTGTTTAAAAAAGCCCAGTTCAAGCATTCTATCGGTTTCATCCCAAACGACATATTTTATTTTTTCCAAAGGAAAAGTTTTTCTTGCTATATGGTCGTTAATTCTGCCGGGTGTGCCGCTTATAAAACGCGGGTTTTGTTTTAAACGCCTAAGTTGCGCCTGCATCATTTTGCCACCGGTTAAAAGGGCCGGTTTAATATTAAAATCTTTAGCCAAAAGCATAAAAACCTGGCTTATTTGCTGGGCAAGTTCGCGCGTTGGGGCAACAATTAAAGCACAGGCGTCTTCTTCTTTACTTAACATTTCAATAATCGGTATAAGGTAAGAGGCTGTTTTGCCGCTGCCGGTTTTGGCGCAAACAATAAGATCGCTACCCTCTAAAAAAGGTTCAATAGAACATTCTTGCACGGCAGTCGGTATCAAAAAGCCTTGTTCTTTTAAATTTAAGACGAGTTTTTTTGATAACCCAAAATTATTGAAAGTTTTTTGCATACTTATATTATACTAATCTGCTTTATAATGTGCTATGCTATAAATATGAAAAGATTTTATTTGTTTTTCGTTTTTAGTTGTTTTGCTCTTACTTCTTTTGCGGGGGAAACTTTGCTTGATTTGCAAAATGCCCAGTCAAGCATATATGCAAAATATATCGGTGGAAAAGAAATTATTAATAAAAATTCTCTTTGGCGTTTAAATGCGGCAAGTGTGGCAAAGTTGTTTACAACAGCAGCGGCTTTAGATCTTTTGGGGCCTGATTATACTTTTGCAACGGAACTTTATTTTAGCGGAAAGATAAAAGGCAATACTTTAAAGGGGGATATTTATATTGTAGGCGGAGGCGATCCAACACTTGCTTCAAGATATTTTGATAAAAGTTTGGAAGATATAATTTTATCTTTTGTAAAAGCTGTTAAAATTCAGGGAATAGAAAAGATTGATGGAAATATTTACGCAGATAATACTTTATTTAAAGATAATATTTTGCCGGTATATACTACCTACCAAAATATTGGCAATTATTTCGCTGCGCCTGCTGATGCTTTAACTATAAAAGATAATAGTTTTACTATCTACTTTGAACCTTCTTTAAAGGAAGGCGCCCTTGGCAAAATTGCAAAAACAGAACCAAAAGAATACGCTCTTCCCATAGAAGTTAAAGCCTATCATACAAGCAAGGTTTTGCGTGAAGATACTTACTTAAATTTTATTCCGCTAGAAAACAAAATGCTTATTAGCGGTAAACTGCCTTTAACAGATGATAGGACGGAAGTTTTTGGGGCTATGGCAAAGCCCGCCCTGTTTACAGCACAATATTTTAAATTAGGACTGGAAGAAAACGGCGTTAAAGTTAAAGGTAAGGCTTTGCTTGGCTCAAAACAAAATTATACGCAGGATAATTTAATTTATGCTCAAATTTCCTATCCGTTAGAAGAAATAATTAAAAGAACCAATAAAAGAAGTGTTAATTTATATGCTGATATTTTGCTTCGTCATTTAGGCGAAGGTTCTGCTGAGGATGGCGTTATGGCGCTTAAAAATTATCTAGATAAGCTTGGAATTGACTCTTCTGCTACCACTTTATATGACGGAAGTGGACTAGCAAGAGCAAATTTAACCACCTGCAAAACAATAGTTAGTTTACTTGAAGCTGTTTTAAAACAACCTTATGCCGTGAAATTTATCAATTCGCTTTCCTTAGTAGGTGATAGCAGTGATGGCGGTAATATGGCAAGGCGTATGCAAAACACTCTTGCAGAAGGTAATGCTAGAATAAAAACCGGTTCTATTGATGGCGTGCGCGCTCACGCAGGTTATATTAAGGATAAAGCCGGGCAGCAAATTGCTTTTTGTATAATCAGCAATAATTTTGATATTTCTAAAAGCGAAATAGATACTTTGCACGAAGAAATTATTTTATCTTTGGCTTCTTTAGATAAAACAGGTAAACACGCAAATAAAAAATGATACAATTTAAAAAGAAACAAAAAAGTCCTAAAGGAGAAATTTTATGAAAAAAGTTATTGTAGATGAAAAATCTTTGTCTAAAACTTTAGATAGACTTGCCCTTGAAATTGTGGAAAGGCACAGCGAAACAGATAAACTTTGTTTGGTTGGTATTAAAACCCGCGGTGTTTTTATAGCTCAAAGATTGCAAGAAAGAATTAAAAATTTTTATAAAATTGATTTGCCTTTAGGTGTTCTGGATATAACTTTATATAGAGATGATTTAACCCAAGTGGCCCAAGATCCGCAAATGAAAGGTGCTGCTATCGGTTTTGATATAAAGGGTAAGGATATTGTTTTGATTGATGATGTTTTATATACCGGCAGAACGGTTAGATGCGCTTTAGATGCTCTTATGGACCAGGGCCGTCCAAGAAGAGTGGAACTTTTGGTTATTGTTGATAGAGGCCACAGGGAAATACCTGTGCGCGCCGATTATGTGGGGCGGGAAGTAGTCACTGCAGATGATGATATTATCCATGTTCATATAAAAGAGCACGATGGCGATGATATGATAGTTCACAATATTGGCGGGCAAAGCGAAAGATAAAATTTTTTATGCTTCAAGACGATCTTAATTTTAAAAGCGGTTTTGCTGTTTTAGCCGGTCTTGCTAATGCTGGCAAAAGTACCTTGCTTAATAAATTTGCCGGGGTTGATTTATCGCCGGTTACGCATAAACCTCAAACAACAAGGCAAAATATTTTGGCTATTTGCGAGGGTAAAGATTATCAAATAGTTTTTGTTGATACACCGGGTTTTTTGCATGCGGAATATAAACTGCAGGAAGTTATGTTAAACTCCCTTAGCCAAGCCGTAAGTGAAGATGCCGATTTGGTGCTTTTTGTTTATGATGCAACTGCCACTTTAAGCAAGCATCTTGAACTTGTTAAAAAATTAAAAGAACTTTATTGTCCGATTTTACTTGTAATAAATAAAATTGATTTAGTTAAAGATAAAGATGAACTTTTAAAAATTAAAAGTGCTATTTGCGCACAACTTCCAATAAAAAAAGTGTTTTATGTAAATGCAAAAAAAGGGGAGGGCGTTGATGAGGTGCAAAAAGCAGTGGCAGATTATATTCCGTTTAGTCCGCCGTATTTCCCCAAAGGCCAGTTAACAGATCGCTGGGAAAGATTTTATATAGCAGAATTTATAAGAGAGCAAATTTTCCTTTTGTATAATCAGGAAATACCTTATAGTACTTTTGTAGAAGTGGAAACTTTTACCGAAGATCTCGGAGATAAAAATTTTATCCGTGCAATAATTTATGTGGAAAGGGAAAACCAAAAAGCCATTTTAATTGGAAAAGGCGGCAAGGCTATTGGCAAATTGCGCCAAAATGCCCAAACGCGTATTTGCCAATTCTTAGAGAAAAACTACCGCCTAGAACTTAGAGTGGAAGTATCCCCGGCCTGGCGTAGCAATGTCAAACAATTAAAAAA
>JAFQAA010000066.1 GCA_017417005.1 Elusimicrobiaceae bacterium
AAAAGCAAGCCAAAGCGTAAGCAAGGCAGGGGAGTATCTAAAGATATTGCAAGAATATTCAGCAGGCAGAGGTCTTTTGGCAGGAAGTTTTGGAATAACTGGGATATTAAACGAATATCACGGAGGTCCCAGTGCCGGCAGAGAATTATCTAGTTTAGAAAAAGAAAATATAAGAAGAGCGCAAACAGCCGCTGAACAGGCAAGAGAAGCCCAAAAGCAAGATAAAGTAATTGCCAAAGTTGAAGCTAAAATCAAAACAGATCAAGCCAAAAAGGCAAAAGAAAAAGCTGCTAAAGAAAAGGAAGAAGCCCAAGCTCTAGCCGAAAAAGAAGCCGAGTTAAAGGATGAAGAGACTAGAAAACTTATCTACGAAATAAAATATAATATTGACGAAGCAAAACAAGCTATAAAAGAAGCTTCTCCAAAGTATCAGCAAAAAGTTGCCAAGAGATTGGCAAGGGCAGCTAAGAGAGATGCTTTAAAACAAAAAATACAAGCAACCTCTGTTTTTAAGTTTAAAGAAAAACTTGCCACTAAAATTGATGCAAAAGAAGCGGCTAAAACAGCTGCAGAAGCAAAAAAAATAGCAGCTTTAAAAGAGGAAGCTTTAAAACTTGCAAGTCAGCTTGAAAGCTTTGGAGATTTTAAAAATCTTGAAGGACAATCCAAGCGTTTACCCTATGTTTATGAGATTGAATATCAATATTTAGATGAAAATAAAGAAATTCAAACTATTAAAACTTTTGCCGTATCGGAAAAGAAAATCTTTATTCTTCCGGAATCAAAACTTGTCATAGATAAAGACGGCAATTTGGTAATAGTAAATAGCGATAAATCAATAGAGTATGTTTTTAATAAGAAAATTCATTTGCAAGAAGCCGTTATTAACGGAGTTAGCCAGCCAATAGTTGTTTTGCAGGCAATACCTAACTTAAAATCGGCTGTTTTATCAACCTTTATTTTAACGGGTTATTCCAGTTTAGGCCGTTTTACAAAAGATCCGTTGAAAGATACTTTTGGTTCTTCTTTAGGTAAAAATGCCGAAAGCACGGCAACCGGTGTTGCAACAAGTGTTTATTTGCTAAATTTAGCAGCTTTACCTTTAGATTTTATGTCAAAGAAATTTGGTGAAAAATCAGTTTTAGCCTTATCTGTGGGGTTAATAACTACCGGTTTGTTATTGGGGGCTTCAACGGCAATAAACTTCTCTCCAAATCTTGCAAGATTTATAGCTTTGGCAACAGGAGCGGTTTTGATTGGTATTGGTGCTGCCGGTATACAAAAAACGGGCAATCCTCTTGCTTCCAAACTTATTAAAGGGGATGATTACAAAGCTTTAACCTCTAACAGCCAAATGGTTAAATCTATAGGTTCTCTGCTTACTTATATCGCTTTCTTTATACCTATTGTTTTATTATCGCCAGGTCATTTATATGCAACAAAGACCCAACTTGTCGGTTGGACCTCAATGTATGCTTTACTGACTATACCGGCTTTAGTATCCGTCGCTATGTTGCTAAGATCTTCAAAGTATTTACCTTTAAGCACACGCAAGAGTATAAAAGAAGCTCAGGAAAAAGCAAAACAGGCAGCTTCTGCAAAAACAGATCAGAAGATAACTGAAGATAACCAAGAGGCCGCAACACAGGAAGAAGTTTCTACACCAAAACAACAGATAAAAAAGCATTCTGTTTTTAGTGATGTAGGCAAATTATTTATTAATCCTAAAGTGTGGCCGATTTTCCTTGCTGTTGCTTTAGTGTGTGGAACGGATACGACAATAAGCAATGTAACAAAGTCAATTATTTCCATTATAACTAAAAATAATTTCCCGACTTTGAGTGAATCTTATCCTTTGACAATGCTTATTACTGGATTTATAATCTTGGGTGTAACAATTATTGCAAGGGCTACAAACACAAAGATACAATCTAAATATTTGGAAAATAATAAACTTATGTTTATTTCTGCGGCGCTTGCTATTGGCGGGGCCAGTTTGCTTTATGCAGGCCACCAATTGAATTTGCCGCTTTGGGTATCTTTCTTATCCTTTATATTATTAAACGGCGGAATAGCGAATTTCTTCTCGCTAACTTTCAATAATATCAAGGACGAAGCAAAAAAGATGAACTTGGCAGCGCCAGAAAATCAAGCAGCTTATCAAGAAGCCAAAGAAAAAGGTTTGAAAAATCCTAATCTAGTAAAAGATTATGAGACTTCAGCCGGCACAATTAGCACGGTTGCTTTGATGGCGTGTTTCCTTATGCCTTATGTGTTAAGTTTAATCTTCCCAGAAGCAAAAGCAGTTGATTATCCCAATTTATCTGCGGAAGAACTGGCAGCTATGAACCAAGATATTGTTTATAATAAGGTTCTGGTAGGTATTGGGGCTTTAATAGGCGCTGTCTTATTAAACTCTAAGTTGTTCTTTAATAAGAAAACCTTGCCTTTTAGCAAATGGAAAAAGAAAGCAAAAGAAGAAACAAAGGGAAAAAACAAAACTAAAGAAAAGCAGCCTTTAACTAAGGAAGAAGAAGAGTTTTTATACCAAACTATAGTTGAACTTTCAAAAAATCTTGCGGATAATTCTTCAGAAGTAAATAATGCAAGAGAACTTGCTTCCGTTTATAAAAAACATCTTAAAGGAGATATTAAAGGAGCTATTAGTGAATATGATAAAGTTATAGCCCAAAATCCGGATAAGGATGTTTATTATTTTGGCAGAGCAATCTTAAAGGATTATTACTTAAAGGACTATGAAAGCGCAATAGAAGATTATAAAAAAGCTCTTGAGTTAAACCCTAATAACGAAATTTATAAGACTGCTCTTAAGGATGCTGAAATAAACCTTGAAGCTGAAGAATTAAAAGAAAGAAATAAAACTTTTGCAGAAGTGGATGAAAAATCTTTAGCTGATTATGATGATAGTTTGCTGGTTTACGCTGATGATTTAAGAATGTATTTTAACGAGCAAGACCAGGCTTGGCATTATGGTTATGAGCAAAGATTAAAAGACCAAAACCAAGAAGCAGCAAAAGAGATAGAACCCAATTATTATAGCCAAGCGGTATTTTATTTTGATAAGGGTAATTATCAAGAGGCCTTGGAAGCGTTAAACAAGGAAATAGCGAAAAATGATTCCCCGTACTATGTTTATACTTTACGCGGACAAGT
>JAFQAA010000067.1 GCA_017417005.1 Elusimicrobiaceae bacterium
CAACTAATCTATCCCTATTAGATCTAAACACAAATAAAATCGGCCAAGCAAAAATTAAAATAAATCAAGGCCTTTACAATAAAAAAGCCTTGGGTGAATATCAAAATAATTACGCCTTGCTTAACAATTTGCAACTTGTCTATAAAGAAAACAAAAAACAACCAGTTTATGTAGTAAATACTGATAGCGCAATTTATAAACCAGGCCAAGAAGTTAAAATACAAATTATGGCTTCCCTTCAGGAAAATTCCACCTGGAAACCCCTTGCAAATAAAACCCTTGAAGTGCGCTTAATATCACCTAATTGGCAAGATATTGAAAAACAAAAATTAACCTTAGATGAATATGGCTCAGCCAGTGCAACATTTACTTTGCCAAAAGATGCTATGCTTGGTAATTGGACAATTTCAAATAATTATGCAAGCACCTCTTTTTCAGTAGAAGAATATAAACAGCCAGAATTTGAAATTACCTTTGAAAAATATAAAGGCACCCCTACTTTTGACACTCCCCTTACAATAAACGGCCACGCCACTTATTTTAGAGGGGATAAAGTTTCAAAAGCAAAAGTATCTTACACTATCACAAAAACTTATTTCCGTCCGTGGTTCTGCTGGTGGTTGCCACAAAGAAATGATAGAGAAAAAGCCCTTGAAGGCACTACCCAAACAGATAAAAATGGCAATTTTAACATAACTTGGACACCTAAAGAAGAAAATAAAGATTTTGCCTTACCGGCCCGTTATGAAGTTAAAGTATTCATTACCGATCAAGCCGGTAATACTATTCAAGGCTCACAAAACTATACTATCAGCAAGCAAAAATATTTTTTTGCTATGAAACGCGAACAAGGTTTCTTTACTACTGAGGGCAAAAATTCTATTTTCGTTAAAATGGTTAATGCTGATGAAGAAGCCTTAACAGGAACAGCAAAAGCAAGTATTTTAAAATTAAAACTAAAAGATAATAAGCAAGATTTTAATTTAGAAAACTCCGCGTTATTTAGCGAAGAAAAAACTATTAAAACTTTTGATATTTCTTTTAATACAAAAGGACCTGCAAATATAACCTTGCCTAAACTTGAAGAAGGCCTTTATCAATTAAAATTAAATAAAGATAAAGACGAAGGTTTATTAAATTTTTTAGTAGTAAACACAAAAGACACACACCTTAATTTGCCCAGTGTTGCCATAAGCCAGTATGATAAATATGCCCCGGGCGAAACTGCTTTAATCTTACTTGGCAACGCGAGTACAAATGCAAAATATATAGAAATTTTTAAACAAAATTTCTTAATAGAGCAAAAAACAATAACAAATACCGAAGTTGTTGTTTTGGAAATACCCGTAAAATCAAGTTATAGTGGCGGTATTTATTTAAGATGGTTTGCCGTAAAAGATTATCAAACTTACACTCAAACCTTAAATATACCTGTAATCTTTCCAAATACTTCTGTAAAAGCAGAAATAAAAGGAAAAGAAAATCTTGAACCTGGTGCAAAAGCTTATATATCTTTAACGGCAAAAGATGAAAACAATACCCCCCTTGAAGCAAAAGGAATTATCAGCGTTTACGATAAAGCCCTTGATTATTACAGAAAACATACTTTAAATTTACCTAATGTTTACTTGCCAAATATTTTTGGCAATGCTTTATGGACAGCTAATTTTGCGCCGGATTATTATTTCCCAACAAGGTTTTACCGCTCGGCAACTTTTGGCAGTGGCGCAGTAAAAGGTCTTGGTATGACAAAATCTGCTTTCGCCTCAAATATGAAGATGGCAAGATCAGCTGAAGCTCTTGACGGAGAATCTCTTTACGGAATAGCTGAAGCAACCGATTCTATTGGTGAAGAAGCTATTGCCCTTAGTGCTGCGCCCTCTTCTACACAAACCCAGCAGGAGCAAAATGCTTTACGCCAAGATTTTGCCACAACAGCCTACTGGAATCCTTCTTTAGATATCAAACAAGGGAAAGCCGATTTCTCCTTCAAACTGCCGGACCTTCTAACCCGCTGGCAAATACTTGCTGCCTTGTGGACTAAAGATTTAAAAACAGGCAAAGCCGAGTTTGCTATCACTTCCACAAAAGAATTATTTTTAACTTTGCAAACTCCGCGTTTTTTAAGAGAAGGCGATAAAATTGAACTTAGAACTATGCTTGTGAACAATACAGAAAGCAGTTTAAACACAAAAGTATCGCTCTACTTAACTTTAAATGGGCAAAACGCACAAGAGTTATTTAATTTACAAACGACCTTACAAGAAGTTACCCTTGCTCCTAAAGAACAAAAAATTTTAACTTGGCCGCTTGACGCACCCAAAGGCAACGGCAATATAACCATAAACGCCATTGCTAGAGCAGGTGATTTACTTGACGGCGAAGAAAAATCTTTGCCTTTGCTTCCCTCTAGACAAAGACTTGTTGAAAACGATACAATTTCCCTTAAAGAAGGCATAAATAAACTTTCTTTAGAAAATCTTATGCAAGATAAATCTTTAGAACTTGAAGCCGTACAACTAAGTATTGACCCTTCTTTAATAATGCCAGTATTAAATGCTATGCCTTTGCTTATAGAGTATCAGAACCCAACCTTAATTAGCAAACTAAACAATTATTACCCTTTGGCTGTCTTAAATAAACTTTATCAGACCTATCCAGAGTTTAAAGAAGCAGCCAGTAAACTACCCAAGCGCAACACCATTACTCCTGCTTGGCAAATTGACGAAAATATGCTTATAAACCAAATGCAAACAAGTCCCTGGCTTAATTTATCAAAAGGTTATAAAGCGCAAAACAATATGACTACGCTTGATATCTTTGATGCTTCTTTAGTGAATAAAAAACAAAAAGAATTAAACAAAGAACTGACAAAATATCAAAATAGTGATGGCTCTTTTTCTTGGATAAAAGGTGGGCAGGGCAGTGTTTATATGACCCTTGTCTATCTTGAAAAAGCCGCCATGGCAAAAGCCTGGGGCATTGAGATTAACGAAAATATTACAAAAAAAGCCCTTGCCTATGCAACCAAAGAAATAAAACTTAATCTTGCTAAACCAACGCCTTACAACTTAAACCAAGCTCTTTATTTAGCAAGCATTTTAACGGCTTTCCCAAGTGATTGGTATAACTACGATGTAAAAAACTTAATGGAGCAAACAAATAACTTCATAAATAAAATGACCCCGCTTGGCAAAGCAAAGGCAGCTTTAGTTTGGGCTAGACTTGGCAATAAAACCCGTGCAAACAATATCCTTGCCAGTTTAATGGATAGTGCAGAAAAATCTACCATAACAGGTACTTATTGGGCGCCGGAAGCAAAATCTTGGCAATGGTTTAATGATTCTATTACCTTGCATAGTGCTGCAATCAAAGCCCTTTTGGAACTAAACCCCCAAGATGCACGAATAAAAGATTTAACAAAATGGTTAATTTTTCAAAAGGGCGCAACCCTTTGGGGCAGTAGCGAGCAGGCAGCAACTGCTGTTTTAACTATTTTTGAAGTTATGAAAAAGACTTCCGCTCTAAACCAAACAAAAACTTTTGATATTACTTGGAACAATAAAAATCTTGCTTTACAGGCAAAACCCTTTGATATAGACGAAAGCAAATTTACCTTAGCCGCTTATGATAAAGAAGCAACCTCAAAAAGTTTAAGCGCAATTATTGTTAAGTCAAAAAATTCCGGTCTTGAAGATTTCGCTTCTTTAACAGCTCTTTATTCTTCAAGCAAAGTTATGCAGGAAAGTAAGCCCGGCATAATGAATATCAAAAAGGAATATTATTTAGTTAAAGATAAAAAAGCAATTTTGCTAAAAGAAGGCGATGAAGTTGAAATAGGCAGTGAAATACAAGTCCGTCTTACAATAACCTGTCAAAATCAATTTGACTATGTTTCCATAAGCGACCAAAAACCTGCCGCCTTTGAAAACCAGGACTTGCTTTCTTCTTGGCAATATAAAACAAAATTATCCTACTATCAGGAAATGCAAAATAGCCAAACAAACTTCTATTTTGATTCCTTGCCAAACGGCACTTATGAATTAAAATATACCTTGCGCCCGACAACAAGCGGTATTTATAATGCCGGTGCCGCCGTTATGCAAAGCCAATTTGCCCCCCAATTTGGCGCTCATAGTGCTGGTTTTTATATAAAGGTTAAATAATCTAACAAGCCCTAAAAATGCTTAAAAAAGTATTTTTAGGGCTTCTAATTTAATATAATGTAGATATGGAAACAATAATATTATTACTTGTAAGTTATGTGATTGGTGGCATCCCTTCCGGTTATTTAATAACCAAGAAGGTAAAAGGTTTTGATATAAGAAACTATGGCTCGGGCAATCCAGGCGCGGCAAATGTTTATAGAATTGTCGGCAAATGGGCAGGGCTGGCAACTTTCTTTTGTGATGCCTTAAAAGGCGCTGTTGCTGTTATCTTAGCCTTGCACTTTATGCCTGGAAATATCTATATGCCTATGCTTTGCGGGTTTGTGGCAATTTGCGGGCATATGTGGACTTGCTTTTTAAAATTCCGCGGTGGCAAAGGAGTTGCAACTTCAGCAGGCGTTTTTGGTGCTTTACTGCCAATACCCACAATTATTGCTTTTTGCGCTTTTGCTCTAGTAGTGTGGAGAACAGGCCGCATTTCCCCGGGTTCAATTTTAGCTGCCATTGTTTTACCCTTAACAAGTTTTTTTGTGGGCAATTATCCTTTATATTACTGCCTTTTAAGCGTTGTTATAGGCGCAATTGTTATTTATAAACATATACCTAATATCAAGCGTATGTTAGAAAATAAAGAACTTGCTTTTGAGGATGGCTCAAAGAAAAATGCAAATAAATAAAATAAGTGTTTTTGGAGCAGGTGTTTGGGGCAGTGTACTAGCCCAGCAATGTGCAAATTTAGGTTTTAAAGTTTCCCTTTGGGAATATAATAAAACCTTACTTGAAGATATTATTAAATCCGGCGGAAAACACCCCAATATTCCTGGTTTCCAATTTCACAAAAATATAACCCTTACCGGTAGCGAAGAAGAAGCCCTCCAGGGTAGCGATATGATACTTTTTGTTATTGCTTCTAAAGCGGTGCGTTCTTTTTGTAAAAAAATTAAACCCCTAATTAACGGCAGGGTTTTGCCTATTATAAGTGCTTCAAAAGGGCTTGAGGAAGGCACTTTTAAAACTATTTGCGAAGTTATTGAAGAAGAACTCCCCCATCTTGAAACAAATGTTTTTGCTTTAAGCGGCCCCAGTTTTGCTTTGGAAGTTGCCAAAAATGTGCCGACAAAAGTTATTTTAGCCGGCCATAATGGCTTAATGTTAAATGAACTTAAAAGGCAACTTAGCAAGCCACCCTTACTCCTTGAAACTTCTTTTGATAGACGCGGGGCAGAATATGGCGGAGCAATTAAAAATGTTATTGCTATTGGTTGCGGTATTTTAGACGGCCTTGGCGATGGTGCAAACACAAAAGCAGCTCTTATCACCAAATCTATGCAAGAAATGAATATTATTATGCTTAGCCAGGGTTGCACGACGGAATCTGTTTACGGCCTTTGCGGTTTTGGTGATGCTGTTTTAACAGGTATGTCTGCCATATCAAGAAACAGAAGACTTGGCGAAAAACTGGGCCAAGGCCTTAGTTTAGAACAGGCAAAACAGCAAGTTGGCACTATTGCCGAAGGCGCAACCGCCGTTAGAAGTGTTAGGGAACTTATCCAAAAAAACAAATTACAATGCCCTATAATCAGCGCAATTTGGCAAATTGTTATAAATGCAAAAAGCCCAAGACTTTTAATTGAGGCTATGGGCTTTAAACAAAACTAAAAACAGGTGTAGTTATGAATAAAGAAGATATTATACAGGCTTTATCCACCTATCTTTTTGATAGAAAACAAGCCAAAACCGCCGTTGAGGCAACCCTTGCCATTATGAAAGACGCCCTAAAAAAAGGCGATAAAGTTGTTTTATCCAACTTTGGCACTTTTAAAGCAAAAGAAACAAACCCCATAACCTTGAAAAACCCCAAAACAGGCAAGGAAATCAAAGTGCCTTCAAAAATGAAAGTGCGCTTTAAAGCTTCAAAAAATATCTTGGAAGATACCAATGACCTTGGAAGAATTACAAAATAAATCTTATTTTACTATCGGCGAGATTGAAGAATTAACCCAAGTCGCAAAATATACAATAAGATATTGGGAAAAAACTTTTGGTCTTCTTAAACCTATCCGTAAAGAAAGCGGCCACCGAAGATATAC